>SKSP01000033.1 GCA_007122945.1 Ilumatobacteraceae bacterium
CGCGGCGAACCGCTCGGCGCTCGGTGCCATCAACGGGACCGGCGCGTCGGGATCGGACAAGTCCGTCAACAGCTCAGCGAACACCGACCCTGGGATGTGTGATGCCTCCCACGACTGCCGTCCGCTGTGGAACGCACCGCGGTCGAACGTCACGGTGGCGTCGACCACCACCAGGTCGTCGTCGTCGAGGTGCTCCTCGAGCCACTGCGTGCTGACCAACGGTTCCACGTCTTCGCTCCTCTCCACGCGTCGATCCAGGACACGGCAGAGCCTGCCACAAGCGGCGAGGCATCCCAGCGGAGGTGGCAGATGCAAGCTGGATGTGCGCGATCCTGTGTTCACAACTACACAGGAACGGGGTTTCATGAGGAGCCATCTACAAGACATCGCCGACGTGCGAGCTGTGGTCCGGCTCTACATCGACGGGGCGAGCGTGGCTCGCATCGATGGTCGATGGTGGATCACCAACAAGACCTACGCACACACCGGCGGTTCGATGCCTGCGCGCTGACCGTGGACTGCGACCCAGAGCGTCTCGACGGCCTTGTTCCGGGTCCCGTTGTTCCGGGTCCCGTTGGATGGGATCTCCGGGTGATGCAGGGGCGCCCGAACCTAGACTCGTCTCGGTCGATTCCGGCCACACGTGCTCCGACCGGAGATGTCGACACGTGATCCCGATCCGAGGGGGTTCTCGTGGAGGTTGCCGATCTGTTGGAGCTCGAGGCGATCCGTCGGCTCAAGTACCGGTACATGCGCTGCGTCGACCTGCAGCTGTTCGACGAGCTGCGGGAATGCTTCGCGCCCGACGCCGTGTCCAGCTACGGCGACGGGCGGTACTCGTTCACCGGTCGTGACGACATCGTCGACTTCCTGCGCAAGTCGCTGACGTCATCGGTGCTCTCGTTGCACACCGCCCACCATCCGGAGATCGACCTGACGAGCCCTACCACGGCAACGGCGACGTGGGCGCTCGAGGACACCGTGTTCCACACCGATACCGGGTTCGAGCTGCACGGTGCCGGCTACTACCACGACACGTACGTCAAGATCGACGACGAATGGAAGATCGCGTCGACCGGCTACCAGCGAACGTTCGAGCACCGCAGCACGGTGGCCCGCACCAGCGGCGCCGGCTGATTCGGCACCTCGGTGGGTGCGCACGGTTCGCCCCGGCCGCAGCAAGCCCCGAGCCCCGCTCGGCCCTGCCAGGATGACGAGATGGCTGCAAGCGGCGTGCAATGGTGGACGGTGAGGCTGGTGGTGCCGGGGGTGACCAGCCGGTGGGCCCGACGGGCGGAGGACGAGGGATGGGACGGCATCGCGTTCGGTGACTCCCAGAACCTGGCGGCCGACACGTACGTGGAGCTCGCTCTCGCCGCTGCGGCCACCAGCCGGGTGGGACTGGGCACCGCCGTCACCAACCCGGTGACCCGTCATCCGGCGGTCACGGCCGGGGCGATCGCCAGCATCCACGGTGAGAGCGACGGGCGGGCCGTGCTGGGGATCGGCCGCGGCGACTCCGCCCTGGCCCACCTGGGCATGTCGCCCGCGCCGGTGCCCGTGTTCGCCCGCTACCTGGACCGTGTCCAGGGGTACCTGCGGGGCGACGAGGTCCCCTTCGAGGTGGCCGACGACGGTGCCGGCGAGGTGCGTTCGGCCGATGCCCTGGGGATGGGTGGGGGTCCGAGCGCCAGTCGGCTCCAGTGGCTGTCGTCCACGCTGCCCAAGGTGCCGGTGGACGTCTACTGCAGCGGGCCCCGCATGATCGAGCTGGCCGCCACCCGGGCCGACCGCATCACGCTGTCGGTCGGCGCGGACCCCGAGCGGGTGCGCTGGGGACTCGAGTTGGCCCGGGCGGCCCGGGCCGCCTCCGGCGGCGAGGCCGATCTCGGCGACGTCGGCGTGTTCCTGCCGATCCTGGTGCACCCCGACCAGGCCACCGCCCGAGCGCTGATCGCCGGTGGGGTGGCCTCGGTGGCCCGCTTCTCGGTGATGCACGGCACGGTCACCGGCCCGGTCGGCGACGACCGTCGCCGCCAGCTGGAGGCCGTCCAGGCCGCCTACGACATGACCCGGCACTACTCCCACGGCTCGGCCCAGGCCGCCGCGGTGTCAGACGATGTGATCGACAGTTTCGGGGTGGTCGGCCCCACGTCGGCCTGCATCGAGCGGCTGCAGGCGCTGGTCGAGCTGGGCGTGCGTCGGATCGTGGTGCAGGCGGGGGTGGCCGGTGGCGACCCGGCCGAGATGCAGGCCGCCCGGCGGCGCCTCGTCGAGGAGGTCCTCCCCGCGGTCCGCTGACCGGTGCGGGCGAGCCAGGACGCCCGGCGTGCCGACGGAGCGTCGGGTCACCCGCGGGTCACTTGATGGTGACCGGGCTGACCGGGGAGCCCACGGCGCGGGTGAAGGGCAGAGGTGAGGCGTCCACGAAGAAGCTGTACCGGCCGTCGTCGGCGCAGTCGGCCGACAACCCCTCCAGGTCGAAGTTCTGGCCCTGGGTCATGCCCATGTCGACCAGGTGCAGCAGGTGGACCGGGAGCATGGCGTCGTCCCGCTCGGGCGGGTACACCTCGAAGGTGATGTTGTCGGTTCCCACCGCGGCCACGTCGTGGTCCCGGAACCACTGCACGCTCTGCAGCGACGGGCCCGCAGCAGGGATCGCGTAGGCCATCCTGTCGCCGGCGAGGAACGACTGCATCTGACCGGTGCGGACGAACGCGATGTCGCCGGGCCGTACCGTCACCTTGCCGAACTCGGCCGCCTCGTCGAGGTCGGCGCCGGTGATCGGGTATCCGCCCTCGAGTCGGTCGAGGCCCTTGGCGCGGGCCACGTCGAGCAGCACGCCCCGTCCGACGATGGTGCCGATCTTGTCGATGCCGAGGCGGGTGGCTCCGGATTCGTCGATGACGGAGGCGGGGATCCCGTTGTAGAGGTTGCCGTCGTAGCTGACGTGGCTGAGCGCATCCCAGTGGGTGCCGGCCTGGATGCCCATGGTCACGACGTCGTCGCTGGTGCAGAACTCGGATGGGTCGCCGGTGAGGGGGGCGTTGACCGTGAGCATCGTGCGCTCGGGGTTGACGCGTCCCGGAATGGCCCCGATCTGGGGGCCATCGGCGTCGAGTGGGATGCCCAGGGTGCGCCGGCGACCGGTGCGGACCTCGCCGGCGGCCGCCTTGACGGTCTCGTCGGTGATGAGGTTGAGGGTACCGATCTCGTCGTCGTCGCCCCATCGACCCCAGTTGCGCACCCGGGCGGCCAGCTCCAGGACGTCGTCCGGCAGCGCCATCAGCCGGCGATCCCGAAACGGTCGAGATCGAACGCGGCGACGGCGTGCTCGAGCACGTGGTCGTCAACGGTGGTGATGCGCGGACCCTCGCCCATGCAGGCGACGGTACCACCATCCAACGATCGGCTCGCCGCTCGCGACGGGTGGCCAAGCCGGTCGTCAGGGCATCGCCGTGCCGCCGTTGGGCCGCATGGTCTGGCCGGTGACGAAGCTCGCCGCGTCGGACACCAGGTACAGGATCGACCAGGCCACGTCGGCCCCGGTGCCGATACGGCCCAGCTTGGCGTACTGCGAGGCCGTCCGGGTGAAGGCCGCCTTGCGCTGCTCGTCGACCCGGCCGTCCTCGTCGGTGAAGTTCGGGAGCGAGAAGTCGGTGAGGATGGTGCCGGGTGCGACCGCGTTGACCCGGATGCCGTGCTGCCCGGCCTCGCTCGCGAGCGTCTTGGTGAGGATGGTCACCGCCGCCTTGGTCATGGCGTACGGACCGTAGGTCGGCGCGGTCTGGTCGATGATGCCCGAGGCGATGTTCACGATCGATCCCCCGGTGCCCTGCGGGACCATCACCCGCATCGCCGCCTGGCAGCCGTAGAGCACCCCCTTGAGGTTGACGGCCATCACGGCGTCGAGCTGTTCGTCGGTGATGTCCACCACCAGATTCCGCGAGGCGATGCCGGCGACGTTGGCCATGATGTCGAGCCGACCGTGCTCGGCGACGCCCTGGTCGACCAGGGCGTCCACGTCGGCTCGCCGGGTCACGTCGGTGGCGCGGGCGGAGGCGGTGCCACCGGCCCCGGTGATCTGCTCGGCCACCGCGGCCAGGCCGGCGTCGTCCACGTCGCCGAGGACCACCCGGGCCCCCGCCCCGGCCAGGACGACCGCGGTGGCCCGGCCGATGCCGCTCGCCGCACCGGTGACGACGGCCACCCTGCCCTCCAGGCTGAACGCCTCGGACGGCGGTGTGGACTCGGACAGTGCTTCCATGGGGTCTCCCTCCGTCGTGATGCGCGTCTCAGCCCATCGGGTCGGCTTCATCGGAGGCCAGCATGGCCTCCCAGGTGGCCATGGCGTGGCGGGGCCGGTGGGTGGACGTCCCCGAGTCGATCACGATGGTCTGGCCGGTGATGGACCGTCCCTCGTCGCTGGCCAGGAAGGCGACCAGGCCGGCGATCTCCTCCAGGGAGGCGGCCCAGGGCAGCACCCGCTCGGCGCGGTACTGGGCCAGGCGCAGCTCGGGGAACTCCTGGATGGACTCGGTCATGACGAGACCGGGTGCGACGGCCACGCACCGGATGCCGTCGGCGCCGTACATCGTGGCGACGTAACGGGTGAGCCCGATGATGGCTGCCTTGGACGAGCCATAGGCGGCGTTGCGGTCGAAGCCCAGCAGGCCCGACACCGACGCCATGTTGACGATGGCCCCGCCCCCCGAGGCTCGCATCGCTGGGACCGCGTGCTTGCAGCCCAGCATCGTGCCGCCCACATTGACCTCCATGCGCCGCATGAACATCTCGTGGTCCAGCCCGACCAGATCGTCGTCGCCGGCGGTCTGGACGGCGGCGTTGTTGTGGAGCACGTCCAGGCGTCCGTAGGTCGCCATGGTCGTGGCCACCATCGCGGCGATCGACTCCTCCCGGCTGACGTCGGTCGGCACGGCCAGGGCGATGCCGCCGGCGGCCTCCACCGCGGCCACGGTGGCGTCGGCCTTCTCGGCCACGATCTCCGCCACCACCACCCGGGCGCCCTCGGCGGCCAGCCGGAGCGCGGTGGCCCGCCCGATGCCCTGACCGGCGCCGGTGACGATCGCGACCCGGCCCTCGAAGCGAGCGCTCATCGGTGTTGCAGTCTAGGCATCACGGTCTCGCGGGGATCGCAGGTGTCCAGGGGGCCAAGGGGTCAACCGGGCCGACCCGCTGGCGGTTCACGGACGAGCCCTTCCTGCACGAACGATGCGAGGCGGGTGCCGTCCTCGCCGTGCACCGTACCGAACGTCAGGAAGCGCCCGTCGACCAGGGTCTGGAGGTTGGCGTCGTATCGTCGCCACGACTCACCCGGGCTGTGACGATGGAACCAGACCGTGTGGGTGAGGGTGAAGATCCGAGCGTCGGGTGGCGGGGGTGCATCGGTGACCGCGGTCGCGACGACCATGTAGTCGCTCACGAAGGTCGTGACGCAGTCGGCCGCAACGGGGTCGGGGCCGACCGGCCCGATCGGTCGGGCCCAGTAGGGGTGGATCGGACGCGTGATCGCGCCGAGTTCGACGTCATCGTCGTCGTGGAGCAGACGAAGCTCGATCGGTGCGGGTCCCGCACCGAAGTGCGCGTACCGGGCGCGCAGCGCACTCGGATCCGGACCAGCCGGCGGAGCGACGTGGAAGTCGTGACCGGTGTCCGGAGCGTGGAACGACACGGCGACCGTCGCGACGAGGCGTCCCCGTTGGGTGATCGTGACCGTCCGGTGGGCGAACGCCGTGGAGTCGTTCACGACCTGCACGTCGAGGTCGAGTGCCGGACCCCACTCTCCGGTGGAGACGAACGCGCAGTGCAGGGACTTGGGGACGAGGTGGTCGCGATCCACGGTTCTCGCTGCCGCCTTCAGCCCGAGCGACATCGTCAGCCCACCGAACAGGAAGCCTCGGCCCGGCGGCTCGGCGACCATCCGGCCCTCCTCGCCGGGCGCGAGGTGCCAGAGTCGCGCGAGGTCGATCGTCTCGGTCACGTGGTGCCGTGTCGTCGTGTGTTCGAGTCGTGTCCTGTGGCGGCGTGTCGTGTGACCCGAACGTCAGCTTCCCATGAGGTCGTAGTTGACACCGCCGAGCAGGCCCGTGGCGTAGGCAGCCAGCGACATGTTGGGGCTGTTCACGACGTGGGCGCGCGCGCCGTGCGCGTCGCGCCACATCCGTTGCAGCGCGTTCTTCCGGCCGAGCGCGCGCCCGCCGGCGTGTTCGAAGACGGTGTCGGTCGCCCGCAGCGACAGCACACCCGCCATGATCTGGTCGCGACGGCAGCGCTGGCGGAGCTCCTGGGGGATGGGCTCGTCCGCGCACGCGTACTCGTACATCTCGACGAGGTTCCCGAGCAGCAGCTCACGGGCGGCATGCAGCTCGCTGGACGCCTCGGCGACGCCCCGCAGGATCACCCAGTCGCCCATCACGGGACGGCTCCTCTCGCCGTCGGCGCCGGGCTTGGGCTGTTGCGAGCGCACGTAGTGCTCCAGCGCTCCGTAGCCCATGCCGACCATCGGGGCCGCGACCGCCGAACCGAACAGCGCGGTCCACGGCATCCGGAACAGCGGACCCGTGTTGATCTCACGGCCCGGACAGTTCTGCTGCACCAGGTCCATCCAGGCGAGCACCCGATGCTCGGGCACGAATGCGTCCTCGATGATGATGTCGTTGCTGCCGGTCCCGGCCAGCCCGACGACGTCCCAGACGTCATCGACCCGGTAGTCGGGTCGCGGCACCAGGACGTGGTACCAGTTCTGCAGGTCGACTTCGTCCTCGGAGGTGTCCGCGCCGATCCGCGCTCCGACGAACACCCAGTTGCAGTGGTCGCTGCCCGAGGAGAAGTGCCAGTGGCCCGAGAGCCGGTACCCCCCTTCCACCGGTGTCAGTACACCGTGGGGCTGGTAGTGCGAGCTGATCCACGTGTCGGGGTCATCGCCGTACACCTCGTCCTGGGCGCGCTGGTCGTAGAGGCCGACCTGGTACGAGTGCACACCCACCACACCGGTCACCCACGCCGACGACCCGCACGCCGTGCCGATCAACCGGACCGCTTCGTAGAAGACCTGTGGGTCGGCCTCGTACCCACCGCACCGCGCCGGTTGGATCAGACGCATCACACCGGAGTCGCGCAGCTTCGCCGCGGTCTCGTCCGGCAAGCGGCGCAGCGCTTCGGGCTCCGCCGCGTGCTCGCGGAGCCACGGCAGCAGATCCGCCTCGATGTTGTCCAACACCTCGTGCTCGATCTTGATCACTGGTCACCCTCCTTGACCATGGCGCCTCGACGCGTGCACCATCGATGCGCGATCGTGCCTCGCGAACGCTTCCGCCTCCAATTCCGAGCCTCAGCTGCCGATGGTGACGAGGACGAGGGCGGCGGCGGCGAGGCACAGTCCGGCGAACTGCGAACGAGTCATCCGCTCGCCGTCGAGCACGGTGGCGAGCAGCACGGTGCTGGCGGGGTAGAGCGCCACGACGATGGCGACGATCGACAGCAGGCCCTGGCGGACGGCGACGATGTAGGCGACGTTGGCGACGAGTCCGAGCGCGCCGATCAGGGCCGCCAGCCGGAGGTTGCGGCCGCGCAGGGTGGCGAGCGCGCCGGTGGCGACACACAGCCCGAACAGGATCGGGATCACGGCGACGCGGCCGGAGGCGAGCGGCCACATCCCGCTCTCGTCGGAGGTCCGGCCGTACATCACGAACAGCAGCCCGAAGCCGAGGCCGGCGACGATCGCCACGGCGAGCACGCGGGGCGCGATCGGCGCGTGGGCGATCCCGAGTGCGCCCGCGATCAGCGCCACCGCGGTGAGCCCGACGGCCATCCCGACGAGGGCGGTCGCACCCGGACGCTCGCCGAGCGTGATGCCGACCGCGACGGGCAGTCCGGCGGCGACGATGCTCGTCGCGGGGGCGACCACCGTCATCGCCCCGTTGGCGAGCGCCCAGTACAGGCACACCACCCCGATGACGCCACAGATGCCGGCGCCGGCACCCCAGGCGAGATCGCTGGCGCCGGGCAACGGGTCGCCGAGGGCCGGGAGCAGCGCGGCGACCCCGACGAGGCCGACGATGTTCGCCATCAGGGTGACCGCCATCGGGTTCGCCGTGCGGCTGACCCGACCACCGGTGTAGTCCGACACGCCGAGCAGTGCGGCGGAGACGACGGCGAGCAGGATCGGCACGGGTGCGTGTGTAGCAGGGCTCGGCTCAGGAACCGTCGAGGACGCGGGGGAGCAGGACCCTCGACG
>SKSP01000434.1 GCA_007122945.1 Ilumatobacteraceae bacterium
AGAGCAGCGCCAGCCCCGCCGTGCTGCAGGCCTACCTCGACGCAACCTCGGCTGACACCGTCCGGTCGCGCTGCTACACCGGCAAGCCGGCTCGGATGCTGCGGAACGCGTGGACCGATGCGTGGACGGACCCAGAGGGTCCGGGCCCGCTCGGGATGCCCCTGCAGAACGTCCTCACCTCGGAGGCCAACGCACGGATCGCCCGGTCCAATCGCAAGGATCTCCAGTTCGCGCCCGTCGGCCAGATCGTCGGCCGGATGAACGAGGTGCGACCCGTGCGCGACGTGATGTACCGCCTCGTCGAGGAGTACATCGACACCGTCGAACGCCTCGAACAGGGCACCCAAGTGTGACGATCAGTCGTCGTGCGCCGCGGCTGCGTCGATGCGATCCTGCACGCGGCCGACCACGGCACGCGCCTCGCGCGCTGTAGCGAGGGTCGACTCCACGACGTCGCCGGGCGGGCGGAGCCAGCGCGGTTCAGACCGGCAGAGCTGCTGCCGCGCACGGTGTACTGTTGACGGTGGGCGCTGTTCTGCGACAGGAGGTGGCGTCGTGGCGGGAGTCGAACGGATCGCCCTCGTCAGGCGAGCAGGTGAGATCCGAGAGGAGCCCGCGACACGGCGTGGCGACCAACCTCGTACTCGGTTGCCAGAGGTGGGGTCGAGCGACGACCGCTACGAGATGGAGGCCGACCGGGTGGCTGACCACGTGGTCGCTCGACTCGGCAGCGACGAAGCCAGCCGCACACCGCTCTGTGGCGCCGATGCGTCACCCGGCCGCATCCGACGCGGCTTCACCGATCGGGGAGCTGCTGCCGTGCCGAGGTCGACGGCGAAGCGGACATCCCGCGTCCGGCGGGCGACGACCGGAGGTCGTGATGGTCCGGTCGTCGGGCCAGCCGGTGGGGAGCTCGATGGCGACACCGCAACGCGGATCACCGCAGCCGGGCCGGGCCGGCCATTCGATCACCCGGTGCGCCAGAGGATCCAGCGTGCGTTGGGCCAGTCGTTCGAGGACGTACGCGTCCACACCGACAGCGACGTTGCGCCAGCGATCGGCGCCCGGGCGTTCACGTACCGCAACCACATCCACTTCGCTCGCGGCGAGTTCCAGCCCGACAGCGCCGACGGTCTCCGCGTCCTGGCCCACGAACTCTCCCATGTGACCCAGAACGACCGATCGATCCACCGGCTGATGCTGCCCGCCTATGTTCACGAAGCCGCCGGGATCCACGACTTCGACACGTTGCAGGGCGGCGAAGCCGTCAAGAAGGGTGGGCTCGGTCGGCGGGGCATCCTCGCCGACATCCCCGCCGGCACCCTCATCACCTACGACTCGGCCCGCCAACATCCGACGTACCGAAAGGTGACGTGGAACGGCGTCACGGGGTACGTCAACCGGTCACATCTCGATGAAGCCCAGCGAATCGCCGGGTCCGAGTTCTACCTGGTGGAAGACACCGCCAGAGGTTCCGTGAAGGTGTGGAACAGCACCGCGGGCACCTACCTGGCCGACGTCTTGCCGGCCGGCTACAAGGCCACCATCCTGGCCGACCTCACCATGGTGCTCGACTCGCTCGCGCTGGCCGAGACGCGGACTGGGCTCGACGTGGTCAAGAAGCACAACGTCATCGCCAACGTGCTCCACCAGGCTGCCCTGGGAGCACCCGTCGACGCAGGGCTGTGGCCGCTCGCTGCCGCGAACCTCGACGGGGTCGAGCAACGGGTTCGGCGCGACCTTCCGACTCTCGTGCGTGCCGGGCTGACCACCCCGCACGCGGAACTCGACAGCGTCGAGTTCACCGGGGCTGACTTCCACAAGCAGGGCCAGGCGCCGCTGTTCTTGCGGTTCACCGATCGCATCACCGGAGACACCTCGAAGTTGGTGTACAAGCCGAGCGATCTCTCGGTCGACCGTTCGATCTTCGGCCGTAACGACATCGACGACAAGAGCGTGGCACAGACCCTCGACCCGAGTGGCAGCTACATCTCCCAGTATCGCATCGTCACCGCCGAGGACGCCCAACACCACGAGTACGGGTACATGGAGTTCGTCGAGAGCGGTGAACCGACCAACCGCGACGAGCTGCTGAGCGTGTACCGAAGTCTCGCTCAGAACATGGCGTTGTCGTATCTCGTCGGCCTCGAGGACGTGCACCACGAGAACGTCCTCCTGCTGCGCGATCGGGTGCAGGTGATCGACATGGAGGCGACCACCGGCAACTTCAAGATCGATCCGACCGATCTCTCCAAGGGCGGCTTCGTCGAGATGCTGTGGCACAAGGCGATCAACGACGGCATCCGTCCGAAGCTGCAAGCGGCCGTTCGATCGGGCACCCTGACAACGGTGCCGGACACCGCTTCCGTCAAGACCGCGATGAAAGATGCGTTCCAGGCAGCGCTAGGGCGGGCCGCACGCCGTCCCAGGACCATGAGCGCCCACGCCCGCAACCTCGCCGACCTGCGAGCACGAATCGTTCCCGTCGCGACATCGGAGTTCTACGCGATGATCACGCGCGCCAAAGGCGCCGGCAGCCCTCGAGGCTGGTGCGACCTCGTCGACCGCGACCCCGCGCTCGTCACCCAGGCCAAGGGCGCTGCCGGGCACACCGACGCGTTCGTCGAGCGGCTGTTGAAGAGCCCCGGCACCTACGCCGCACTGCGACGAGGCGAGGTGCCGTACTACTCACGCGACCTGGGCAGCCAGGACATCTTCGACGAGCTCGGCAACAGAATCGATGCGACCGGGTGTTCGAAGGTGGGCGAAGGCATCGACACGCAGATGGGAGAACGCCGCCGCGGGCTGCGCGACGAGGGCTACCGGGAACGGGACGCCGACGTGAGTGACAGCGACGTGATGAAGATGTTCGACGCCCAGATCGTCTCGCTCCACATCGCTCAGCTCAACGACGCCCTCGTGGCCGCCGTCTCCAACGGGTGAGGGACCTGCTCGGTCAGCGGCGACGGACGCCGTGAGCACCGCGGCTGAACGTCGCGATGTCGGTCGGCTGGTCGACGCGGACCCCGTCGGTGCGGATGTTCACGGTGATGTGCTCCGCAGCGAGCCGCGACGGAGCCGGAACAGGTGTGGGGGATCGATGTCGGGCGGTGCATTCTCGTCGATCGCCACCCGATCGGGTCGGAGCCGGAGCTTCCGTCGGATCCGCACATCGGCGGCATCGCGTCGCATGCGATCGAGGTGCTCGATGGCCAACCGGTAGGCGTCATCGGGGTGCGTCATCACGCTGTCGAACGTACGACCGGTTGTGGACAGGATCGGTCCGGGACCGAGAGACTCTGGGAATGGACACACCGGCACGTCTGCTCCGGCTCCTGGTGCTGCTGGCGAGCCGTCCCGCGTGGTCGGCGGACGACCTCGCCGACCGCCTCGCTGTCACCACCCGCACGGTGCGCCGCGACATCACGCGGCTGCGATCGCTCGGCTACCTGATCGAGTCGACCACCGGGCCGCACGGTGGGTACGCCCTCGGCGCCGGCGGTCGCCTCCCGCCGCTGCACTTCGACGACGACGAGGCGGTGGCCGCCGTCGCCGGCCTGCGGGCCGTGATGAACGGCACGGACGTTTCACTCGCGACGGCTGCCATGTCCGCCCTGACGAAGTTCGGCCAGGTGCTCCCGACGTCGCTCCGCGAGCGGGTCTCCACCCTCGACGAGATGTCCGACGGGCTCGGCCGACGCCCGCGGCTCGACGACGACTGCGCCGAACGCGGTGCCGACGTCACGGTTCTGATGGACGTGGCGGTCGCATGCCGACACGAAGAACGGGCGCGCTTCGACTACCGGTCGGCCACGGGCGAGGAGTCCCGCCGACACGTCGAGCCGTACCGGCTGGTATCGGTCGGCAACCGCTGGTACCTGGTGGCGTTCGACCTCGACCGCGACGACTGGCGCACGTTCCGCGTCGACCGGATCGACCGCTGGATCGCGACCGGGATCCGCTCGTCGGATCGCGAACGTCCCGACGCGGCCGCGCTCGTCGCCGAGGGCATCGCGGTGCGCGTGTTCGAGACCCAGGCACTGGTCCGGGTCCACCTCCCGCGCACCGATGTCGAGCGGATCGTGGCGCCCACCGTCGGCGTGATCGATCCCGACGGATGCACCGACACCACGACCATCATCCGCATCGGCGGACCCGTCGAGTGGGTCGCCAACTACCTCCTCGCGTTGCCCTGCCCGTTCGACGTCGTGGAACCCGACCAGCTCCGCGTCGAGGTCGCCCAGCAGGCACAGACCGTCTTCGAGCGACACCGCTCCCACGATCAGGTTCTCCAGGACACGACGCCTCGACGAGCCCACTGAGCCAGGGCACGACCGACCGCCAGCTCCCCGAGCTTGGTCACGAACGCAGCAGGATCACGAGCGTCGACGGCGAGCATCAGCGGGATGACGGGTCTGATGAGCCCTGGGGTGTCGCTGTGCTGGTCCTCGTCGCACGGCCACGCCGTCACGAACCCGGCACCCTGGGCCTCCACCACCGTCACGTTCAGCACCGCGGCCGACGCCCCGTCGGGCACCCCGCCCCGGCGTGCGTCACCACCGCGAACGCAGCGGCGATGACGACGAAGGAGCCGTAGACGACGAACACCCACCGCGCCACCGGCACGGTTGCTTCAGGGATCGTGCCGGGCCCATTGCAGGAACGTCGCTCCCGCCCCGATCACTCCGACGACACCCACGATGACGGCGCCCACCCCGGCTGCGCACCGGAGAGATCGGCGCCACACGGCCACCATGCGTGCAGGCGACGGAGTGCGGGCGAGCGCGTTGAGCGCACCAGCGGCTCCCACCGCGATCAGGACGGTTCCCCACATCGCCACGAACCACTGCCAGCCCTGCAGCCCGGCCAGTTCGGACTCCCAACCGCTCGGATCCGGCACACCCACGGTGCTGCCGAACCCCCACGCAGCCTTGATGCACGCGTACGCCAGCAGGGCTCCGCAACCAACGGCGGCGGCGAATCGTGAACGGCGGCGATCACACTGGCGATGACCGTTCCGAGGAGTGGCTGACCCCGCGTGCCGTCGGAGACGGCAGCGTCGTTCGTCGTGCTCGAGCCACACGAGATGGTCGTGCGCGTCAGGTCCATCCGTCGATCTGGGCGGCGTTGTCGACCCACGATCGGATCTCTTGTTCGTTGATCTCGTCGAGGGACCGCAGCTTGATGTAGCGCGACCGGTCGCTGTCGCCCAGCGGCGGCGGCGAGTCGAAGTCGGCACCGCCGAGGAACACGACGTTGGCCGACACGTCGTAGGCGACCATTTCGATGACCCAGCCGCGTTCGGGCAACCCGTAGTACGCCTTGTTCCACTTGATCGCGTACTGCAGCCCCGGGAGCACGTCGCGGATCAGCCCATCGAGGCGGGCGACGATCGGCTGGAGGTCGGGCATGACCCGCCTCATCCAGTCGTCGATCGCGGCGTGGTCGTCTGACGGCTCGGGCGCCTTCCGGGCTGATGACCCCTTGCGCTTCTTGTCCATCCGGGGGTCCCTCCTCACGGGTTCGGCCGCCCTACGGCTTTGCTCACGAGCGCGCTGACCGTCTCCTCGGTCGCGGCGTCCAGTGAGGTGACGGTCCACGCCACCGGGTGCATGTTGGCGCCATCTCGTCGAGCGGGGTTGAGTGCCTCCCCGACGCCGAACACGATGAAGTCCTTGTCCGGCTTGATGTAGCAGATGTCCTCGCCGTTGAACATGCTCGATCCCCTCCCAGGCCCTTCGTTCTGCGTGAGCCCGAAATGATAGTCTTACTCTCAGATCGCGAACGGTACTCTCATACGTGTGGCAACGCAAGCTCGGACCCGACTGGCGCGGCGAGCCGTCGTGGACGCCGCTCGAAGCCTGTTCTTGGACCGCGGCTACGGGGCCACGACGATCGACGCGATCAGCGAACTGTCGGACGTCCCGCCGGCCACCGTGTACCGGTTGTTCGGCTCCAAGCTCGGGATCCTCAAGGCGCTCATCGACGTCTCCATCGTCGGCGACGACGAAGCGGTCGCGATGGCCGATCGCCCGCAGGTCCGTTCGCTGCTCGCCGATCCGCACCCGCCCGACCAACTGGCCGGCTTCGTCCACCTGGCCACACAGATCAACGCGAGAACCGCCGCCATCTATCGGATCCTCGTCAGCGCGGCGGCATCGGACCCCGACGCCGCCGCGCTGCTCGATGACCTGACCCTCCAGCGCCAGGAAGGCCAGGGGCGAATCGCACGCTCGTTGGCCCGCGCCGAGGCCCTGAGGCCAGGGCTGCGACAGCGCGACGCCGCCGACATCATCCACGCCCTCGTGTCTCCCGAGGTGTTCGGACTGCTCGTCACCGATCGAGGCTGGCCCCTGGAGCGATACGAGTCCTGGCTCAGCCGAACACTCGTCGACCAGCTGCTCCCGACCGATCGCCCGGAGTGACGGCCTCGGTCGGGCTGGCGCTTCACCGCCAGCGTTCGGCCGCAGGAGGGCCCCGTCGTGGTGTCGGACCACGTCACGCTGACGTGTCACGGCTCGAGTTCGGGCATCGAGAACGTGAAGATCCGTTGTGGGTTGATTCGTGCGTACCAGGCTCCGTCATCGAGCATCGTGGCCCATTGATGTCCGTACTTCGGGATGTAGATGTCGAGGACTGTCTGCTTGAACTCGGCATGCTCAGGGGCGTGCACGTCGAGGAGTTCGGCGTCGCCGTGCACGGTCACCGCCATCGATTCGCCCGGGAGGTGCGTGGCGCTCACGGCCGGGCGCTCGCGCAGGTGCCGGTACCGGAGTGATTCGGGTGATGAACCGAAGTGGAACCGACCGCGGTAGAAGATGCCATCCACCGGTGCGTTGATCGGGCGCCCGTCGCGGGTCGTCGTGGCGAGCACCAGCAGCCGCATGCCCGTCAATCGGGCAGCCAGTTGCTCGGCGTCGAGTCGCCGGTCCGGCGTGGCGATCTCGCGTAGGTGCGATCCTGCTGCATCGAAGCTGGCGTCGATGACGCGCTGCAGTTCGTCCAGGTCGTCGGGGCGTTCGTGCATCTCGTCCTCCTTCGTGTTCTACACCGTAGAACCGAATACTCTACGGTGTAGACATGGCTGACTCCAACCGTTCCGATCCGCACCCCCTCACGGTCGAACGAATCGTCGATGCCGCGTGCCTGATCATCGAACGCGACGGACTGAGCGGCCTGTCGATGCGCAAGCTCGGCACCGAACTCGGTGTCGACCCGATGGCCGTCTACCACCATGTGGCCCACAAGCGTGAACTGCTGGCGCTCGTCACGAAGCGCACCATCGGCACCATGACTCCGCTCGATCCGTCCGCGCCGTGGGAGGTCCGAGTGCGGCAGTGGGCGATCCGCTACTGGGACCTGGTGGTCGCCCATCGCGAGCTCACACTCGCTGGCCTCGCCGATCCAGAGATCGCCGCCGGCGGTCGCCCCTCGACCGAGCCCCTCATCGCCGCAGTCGCCGAGAGCGGCCTCCCCACCGACCTGATCGAGCCGAACGCCTTCCTCGTCGTCGACGCCGTCCACGGCTCCGCCCTCGCAGTGGGGTCACTCGACCGACACGACACCGGCGGCCACGTCGACCTCCGCGCCGCGTTCGACAACGGGATCGACACCATCCTGGCCGGCATCACCCTTCTCGCTGACGCCGAGAGCGAGCGGACGACCCGTCCCTGACCGCCGTGAGGCGCGGGACCGGTCACGCCTGCTCGGGCGCTGGGCGCTTCGGCGACACGGGCGAGGGTGTCGATCCGGTTCTTCGCACCACCGCCCTCCTCGAGACGCGAGATCACCGACTGGGTGGTGCCCATGCGCTCGGCCAGCTCGCGCTGGCTGAGCCCGGCGCCGGTGCGCAGGTCGTAGATCAACTGGCCGAGCGCGAGGTCGTGCTCGGCCTCGGCGCGCACCTCGGTGCTCGGTGCCCGGCGCTTGTGCTTGGTGTCGTCCCAGCGGGAGTAGTCGGCCATCGTGGTCTCCTTCAGGGGTTGGTCCGGGCGCATTCCTCGGCAGCTCCGCGGGCCCGGGCGATCTCGGTGCGTTCGTTGTTGCGTTGCTTGCGGAACGTGGTCAGTGAGCACGATCCAGGAGCCGGCCATCCTTGGTGAACCGGTAGGTGATCCGACGAGCGGTCCGGCCGAGCGTGAACCGCAACTCGAACAGACCATCGCCGAGGCTCCTCGACAACGGCATCCGAGCCGTCGACCCAAGCGCGACCAACCGGTCGATCACCACGACCGTCCGGTCC
>SKSP01000269.1 GCA_007122945.1 Ilumatobacteraceae bacterium
CGAGGACCATCTCGTCGGAGCTGCCCTTGTCGAGGCCGTACGCGAGGGCGGCCGCCGTCGGCTCGTTGATGATGCGGAGCACCTCGAGTCCGGCGATCTGGCCGGCCTCCTTGGTGGCGGTCCGCTGGGCGTCGTCGAAGTACGCCGGCACGGTGATGACGGCCTGGGTGACGGTGTCGCCCAGGTACGACTCGGCGTCGCGCTTGAGCTTCATCAGCGTGCGGGCCGAGATCTCCTGGGGCGTGTACTGCTTGCCGTCGACGTCGTCGCTCTTCCAGTCCTGCCCCATGTGGCGCTTGACCGAGCGGAACGTGCGATCGGGGTTCGTGATCGCCTGCCGCTTGGCGACCTCGCCGACCAGCACCTCGCCCGCCTTGGAGAACGCGACCACCGACGGGGTGGTGCGCGAACCCTCCGAGTTGGGGATCACGACGGGGTCGCCCGCCTCGAGGACGGCGACGACGGAGTTGGTGGTACCGAGGTCGATTCCGACGGCTTTGGCCATGGTGCGGGTCTCCTTCACGTGCGGGTTGAGCAGATCGGCGGGCGATTCGCGCCTCACCGCAACCCTAGAGTCCGCCGGGCGCACCGACAACTCCGAGCGAAGAAAACCTGAGTCTTATCGACTCAAGTTCCAGCGAGATGCTCGGGGCCGAACGAGTCCGGGAGCAACTCGTCCATCGTGTAGCTCCGTCGCACACCGTCGGGCCCGGCAGTGTGGATGCGGGTGTCCGGGCCGGCGAACTCGCGGATCTTCTGCCGGCACCCGCCACAGCACGTCGACAGCTGCTCGCCGTCGCAGACCGTCAGGATCTCGACGATCCGACGCTCGCCGGCGGACACCATCGCGGCGATCGCGCTCGCCTCCGCACACCACCCCTGGGGGTAGGCGGCGTTCTCGACGTTGCAGCCGACGTGGATGCGGCCCGATCCCGACCGGAGCGCGGCACCGACCCGGAACCGCGAGTACGGCACGTGGGCGTGCGCCTGCACCGCGAGCGCGGCCGCGAACAGATCGGACGGGTCGGACGGGTCGCCGGGATGCTCGTCGCCCGGCACCGGGGAGGACGTCGTCATCGGGCCAGCGTAGAGGTGGGGCGTAGAGTTCGGTGGATGCGACTCGGACTCCTCGCAGCCGCCCGGATCACCGGCCCCGCGGTCGTCGAACCCGCCGCGATGGTCGAGGGGGTCGAGCTGACCGCCCTGGCCGCCCGATCCCCCGAACGCGCCGCGCGGCAGGCCACCGCGTGGGGCGTCCCCGTCGTGCACGCGAGCTACCAGGACCTCGTCGACGACCCGGACCTCGACGCGATCTACGTGGCGACGCCGGCCGCGCTCCACCATCGCTGGACCCTCGCCGCGCTCGACGCCGGCAAGCACGTCCTGTGCGAGAAGCCGCTGGCCGCCAACGCGGTCGAGGCCCGCGAGATGGTGGTCGCCGCCGAGGCCACCGACCGGCTCCTCATGGAAGCCTTCCACTGGCGCTACCACCCGCTCGTCGGGCGCGTCCGCGAGGTGCTCGACGACGGTCGGCTCGGGTCGATCCGCCACGTGCACGGCAGCTTCTGTCTTCCCGACGGCCACGTCTCCGCCGACGACATCCGGTGGGACCTGACGCTCGGCGGCGGTGCGCTGATGGACCTCGGCTGCTACCCCCTGCAGTGGGTCCGCTGGGCCGTCGGTGGTGAACCCCGCGTCGTGAGCGCCGAGGCGACCTGCCCGACCCCCGACGTGGACGGTCGCTTCGGCGCGGACCTGGTGTGGGACGACGGCCCGACCGGTTCGATCGAGTGCTCGATGATCGCCGAGGGGTTCGACGCCCACCTCGAGGTCGTCGGCGACCACGGGACGCTGCGGGTGACGAACCCGCTCGCACCGCAGCGCGGGTCGCGCATCGAGCTGCGGCTCGGCACCGGGGACACCGGGGACACCGGGGAGACCGGGGGCACCGGGGACACCGGGGCCGCCGAGGTCTCGGTCCCCGGGGCGGACACCACGACGTACCAGCACCAGCTGGTCGCGTTCCGCGACGCCGTCGCGTCGAACGTGCACCCGCCGACGAGCGGCGCCGACTCGGTCGCGACGATGGAGCTGATCGACGCCTGCTACCGGGCGGCCGGGCTCGCGCCGCGACCCTCGCTGACGTCGACCGCCGGCGACTGACGTGCCGTCACCGCTCGCGGCCGCCCTGGTCTTCGCCACCTCGGCGGCGGTCCTCGTCCTCGAGATCCTCGCCGGCCGCCTCCTGGCACCGTACGTCGGGGTGACGCTGGAGACGTTCACGGCGATCATCGGCGTGGTCCTCGCCGCGATCGCGTTCGGCACCTGGATCGGCGGCGTGCTCGCGGACCGGACCTCGCCCGCACGCCTGCTCCCGCCGTGTCTGGTGTTCGGAGGCGCGGCGGCCATCGCCGCGGTCCCCGTCGTCCGGGCGCTCGGGCCGGCCGCGACCTCGACCGCCCCGGGCACCGTCGTCGTCCTCGCCACCGTCGGGTTCTTCGTGCCGGCGGCGGTCCTCAGCGCTGCGTCGCCGCTCGTGGTCAAGATCCAGCTCGACGACCTCGACCGGACCGGGCACGTCGTCGGCCGCCTGTCCGCGATCGGCACCGCCGGGGCCCTCGTCGGGGTCTTCGTCACCGGCTTCGTGCTCGTGGCGTCGTTCCCGACCACCCCCGTCGTCGTCGCGGTCGGCGGCGGACTCGTGCTCGGCGGCCTCGCGCTGGCGGCCTACTTCCGACGCGCACCCACGCCGTCGTCACCGGCCGGCGGCGCGCTGGGCATCGGCGCGGTCGCCGCCGTGGCGGCGACCCTCGCGGCCGCGACCTGGACGGGGCCGTGCGAGGTCGAGACGGCCTACTTCTGCGCCCGCATCGAGGCCGACCCGGATCGCTCCGGCGGCCGGACGCTCGTGCTCGACACGCTGCGACACTCGTACGTCGACCTCGACGACCCGACCCATCTCGAGTTCGGGTACGTCGCCGTGTTCGGCGACCTCGTGGACGTCGTCGCCGCGCGCGGCACGGAGGCGTCCGGACCCGCCGTGCTGCACATCGGCGGCGGCGGGTTCACGCTGCCGATGTACGTCGACGTCGTCCACCCGCGCTCCACCAACGTCGTGCTGGAGCTCGACGGCGCACTCGTCGAGCTGGCGCGCGACGAGCTCGGCCTCGAGGAGTCCGACCGGATGGAGATCCGCGTCGGCGACGCGCGCACTTCGCTGGGCGGCCCCGACGCCGACCGCTTCGACGTCGTGATCGGCGACGCGTTCGGCGGGCTCGCCGTGCCGTGGCACCTCACGACCGCCGAGTTCGCGACCGAGGTCGCGGCCACCATGCGGCCGAGTTCGGTCTACGGCATCAACGTGATCGACCACCCCCCGCTCGAGTTCCTGCGCGCCGAGATCGCCACCCTCCGTTCGGTGTTCGACCACGTGGCCCTCGTGGCCACGGCCGAGCGTCTGCGCGGGGAGCAGGGCGGCAACGTCGTCGTGCTCGCGAGCGACGCACCGCTGCCGACCGACGCGCTCACCGCTCGGTTGATCGCCAGGGACGCCGACGAGACGGTGCTCGGCGACCACGACGCGATCGAGGAGTTCGTCGGCGACGCACCCGTCCTCACCGACGAGTTCGCGCCGGTGGATCAGCTGCTCACGACCGGCGTCACCAGCCGCCGCTGAACGGCGCCGCCGTGTCCCCCAGCACGATCGAGGCCCGGACCGTGCCGGCACGCGGGTGCTGGGCGACGGCCGTCACGGTGTCACCCTGGCGTGCACGGACGATCCACGCGGCGAGCGCCCGGTCGGGGGTGCCGTCGTTGCCGCCGTTGAACCGGGCCGCCGAGCGGCCGGCGAGCTGACCCAGGCGGACCCGCGCCGGCCCGTGCACGACCTCGAGGCCGCGCGCGCCGTCGATGGCGACCGTCACCGGACGGACGAGATCCCGCTTGGCGGCGCGCTCGGAGACGTGCGTGGGCAGCCACCCGGTGTTGGCGACGCCGATCTCCACCCGCCACGTCCCGTCGCCGAGATCGACGGCCACGAGGTGGCGGATCTCGAGGCGCGGCGAGCACAGCGCCTGGTGGACGGCGAAGCGCGCGTGGCCCTCGACCTCGCCGCTGAGCAGGTGCACGGGTGGGTTCGTCCAGACCGACAGATCGTCCCACCCGCCGAGCTCGACCTGGCCGAGCTGGGGGTGTTCGAACGGGTACCAGTCGACGTGGCCGGCGGGGTGGTTGCGATCGCACCAGCCGAGCACGGCGAGGGCCTGCTCGTCGGTGGGGCCGACGTACCACGCGAGCGTCGACGACTTCGTCCCCGTCGCCGCCTGGACGACGTCCCAGAACTCGGTCGTCCAGCCGTACACCCCGAGGTGCTCGTACACCCAGTCGTCGGCCGCCCCGCTCATCGGCCGGGCGGTGTCCCACGTGAAGTCCTCGTAGACCGAGTGCGACGGGTAGCCGGTCATCCGCGTCCCGGTCTCGGCGAGTTGGGTCCACACCCACAGGTCACCCGGCGGCAGCTTGGCGTCCGGCTCGGTCGACGACGGGCGCAGCAGCACCCCACCGGCGGTGTGGAACGCGTTGTAGCCGCAGATGTTCGGCCGGGCGACGATGGCGCGGACGAGCGCGTCGATCTCGGGCTCACTGAGCGGGTGGTCGCCGCTTCCGGGCACGTCGGTGCTCCAACCGGCCGGGAAGTTGCGATTCATGTCGAGCCCCTCGGGCGGATCCGGCGTCGGGATCGTGAACCCGTCGTGATCGGTCACGGTGCCCTCGCGCAGCAGTCGGTAGCGCGGGGTGCCGACGGGCGCGCCGTCGGGCGGGACCGGCACGAGCAACCGCTGGTCGTGGGCGTGCGGCATCCAGGCACCGTCGCGATCGGCGATGCGCATCTGCAGGATGCGTCCGTCGCCGTCGACGTCCTCGACCAGCAGGCCCGGCCACCGGTGGGCGTCGTGCCACGGCCACGGTCGCGTGCTCGACCGGCGGAACCGGGGGCGGTCGGCGAGCACCCACTCGGCACCGTCCGGGTTGATGCGCGGCACGACGTAGAAGGTGCGCGTCCGGAGCGCCTCGACCACCTTCGCCTCACCCGTCCGGTAGCCGTCGACGAGGTGCTGCAGCAGGCGGCACGCGGCGACGGTCGCGGTGAGCTCGACGGCGTGGATGCTGGCGTCGACCCAGTGCGCCGGCTTGGTGTGGTGGGGGCCGGTCGAGGCGTCGGTGACGGTCGCGAGCAGCAGGTCGCGGCCCTCGTGGGAGCGCCCGTAGGGTTCGATCGCCACGAGGTCGGGGTGCCGCCGGGCGAGGTCGTGGAGCCAGGCCGAGAGCTCCTCGTGGCGGAGGTACCGGTCGAACCGGTACTCGGGGTCGCCGGTCCTCGGGAGATCGGGCATCCGGGGATCCTACGACGACGGAACTCCTACGATGCCGGTATGACCGGCACCCTCGTCATCCTCCGCCACGGCCAGTCCACCTGGAACCTCGCGAACCTGTTCACCGGGTGGCACGACGTGCCGTTGACCCCCCAGGGCGAGCAGGAGGCGATCGCCGCCGGCCGGACGATGGCCGAGGCCGGCCTCCGCTTCGACACCTCCCACACGTCGTTGCAGACCCGCGCCGTCGTCACCCACCACCTGGCACTCGCCGAGCTCGGTCAGGTGTGGCTGCCGGTGGACCGGCACTGGCGGCTCAACGAACGGCACTACGGCGCGCTCACCGGGCTCGACAAGAAGGAGACCGCCGAGCGGCACGGCGCCGACCAGGTGCACCTGTGGCGACGCTCGTACGACGTGCCGCCGCCGCCCGTCGATCCCGACGATCCCGAGCATCCCCGCAACGACGAGCGCTACCGGCACCTGCCCCCCGACGTGTTGCCCGCGAGCGAGTGCCTGCGCGACGTCGTCGCCCGTGTCCTGCCGTACTGGTACGACTCGATCGCGCCGCAGCTGCTCGCCGGGCTCGACGTCCTCGTGACCGCCCACGGCAACTCGCTCCGGGCGCTCCTCAAGCACCTCGAGGGCGTCGCCGACGACGACATCCCCGAGGTCAACATCCCGACGGGTGCACCCCGGCGGTACCTGTTCGACGACGACCTGACGGTGACGTCGGCGGACTACCTCGGCGATCCCGAGGCGGTCGCCGCGGCCGCCGCCGAAGTGGCCGCCCAGGCCGGCGGGCCGTGACGGTCAAAGGGCATCTCCACGACGAGTAACGTGCGTGTCCATGGCGAGCAAACAGACCAAGCTGGACCATCTCTCGAGTGTCTCGTTGTTCAATGGGTTCTCGAAGAAGGACCTCGAGAAGATCGCCAAGGCCGGCGACGAGATCGTGATGACCGCCGGGACCGTGATCATCGATCAGGGGCAGACCGGACGGGAGGCGTTCGTCGTCCTCGACGGTCAGGTCACCGTCAAGCGGAACAACCGCAAGATCGCGACGCTCGGGCCGGGCGACGTCGTCGGCGAACTCGCGCTGTTCGACCACGGCCCACGCACCGCGACCGCGGTCTGCGAGACCGACTGTGAGCTGCTCGTGATCGACCAGCGCCACTTCCGGGGCGTCCTCGAGCAGGTCCCGGCCCTGACCACCAAGATCCTGGCGGAGCTGGCCGGACGCATCCGCGACATGGATCGCCAGTACTGCGGCTGATCTCACACCCGGCCGGACGTGAGCCGCGCCACGGCCGGCGAGTAGCGTGTCGGTCGCCATGAGTACCGAGGCCGCCACGACCACCGACACCGACGCGTCGCCGCGCCGCGTGCCACCCCACAAGCTCGTCGTCGGGCTCGGGCTGGCGATCGCCGCGTTCGTCGTCGCGTCGGGGATCTTCACGACCATCACCGGCTGGACGAGCGACAGCGACATCCAGCGCCCGGTGTTCGGCAACATCCCCGGCCCGCTCAAGATCGCGTTCTACACGATCACCCCGGTGCTCATCGCCTGGGGGGCGTTCGCCTTCGCCGACCGGATGAAGAACTGGGAGCGGGGCGCTCCCGACAACCGGCGGACCACCAAGGCCAATGCGAAGCGTCGGTTGCGCGACTTCCGCGCCGGCGTCTACATGAAGACGCTCCTGCGCGACCCGGCCGCCGGTCTGATGCACTCGTTCATCTACTTCGGGTTCCTCGGCCTGCTCGCCGTCACGACCACGCTCGAGATCAACCACGTGCTGCCCGAGCAGGCCAAGTTCCTGCACGGCACCACCTACCAGGCGTACGCGTTCTTCGGCGACTTCGTCGGGTTGATCTTCATGATCGGTGTCGGCTGGGCGTTGGTCCGCCGCTACGTCCAGCGGCCCTACCGCATCCGGATCAAGAGCAAGCCCGAGCACGGCCTGATCCTCGGCACCCTGTTCGCCCTCGGCCTCACCGGGTTCGGTGCCGAGATGTACCGCATCGCCGAGCGCACGTCCGCTGGCGTCGACATGAGCTTCGAGCGGTGGAGCTTCATCGGCTACCCGCTCTCGACGCTGGTCGACGGCGCGTCGAACTCGACGTTGTCGACGTGGCACCAGTGGTGGTGGATCGCCCACGTCGTCGCGTTCATCGTGTTCCTCGTGATCTTGCCGCTCACGATGCTGCGGCACGTGTTCACCTCACCGCTCAACATGTACCTGCGCGACCGCGAGCGGCCGAAGGGTGCAATGAAGGCGATGCCGAACCTGATGGAGACCGAGCTCGAGAGCTTCGGCGCCTCTGTCGTCGAGGACTTCACCTGGAAGCAGCTGCTCGACACCGACGCCTGCACGATGTGCGGCCGCTGCACGAGCGTGTGCCCCGCGCACGCCACCGGCAAGCCGCTCGACCCGCGCGAGATCGTGCTCAAGACCGGCGAGGTGATGGCCGCCACCGGCGACCCGCAGGTCAGCCCGCCGCTGGGCACCGACGCCGAGATCACGATCGGGGCGAACTCGATGTTCGAGCGCATCACCCCCGAGGAGCTCTGGGCGTGCACGACCTGCAAGGCGTGCGACGAGATCTGCCCGGTCAACATCGAGATCCTCGACAAGATCCTCGACATGCGGCGCTACCTGTCGCTGATGGAATCCGACTTCCCCGCGGAACTCGGCAACGCCTACCGGGCCATGGAGAACCAGGGCAACCCGTGGGGGATGAACCAGGGCGAGCGCGGCGACTGGGCGGCGAAGCTCGACGTCGATGTGCCCGTGGTCGACGGCTCGAGTCCGCTGGAAGCCGAGTACCTCTACTGGGTCGGCTGCGCG
>SKSP01000433.1 GCA_007122945.1 Ilumatobacteraceae bacterium
GATCGGCCTCGTCGCACTGGTCGTGGCGCTGGCGATCGTCCTGCACCGCGCCGGTGCGGTGGCGTGGCTCCGCCCCGACCCGCTCGGCCTCTTCCTGTTCGCCGCCGCCGTGTACGCGGTCGCGGTCAACGCCGGTGAGACCTTCGTCGGCGCCAACCTGCTGCCCTGGACGCTGCTCATGGTGATCGCGGGACGCGCCGTCGTCGAGCGGGAACAGGACGTCGAGCGGGAACACGACGTCGAGTCGGAGGTGGCGGCGTGACCGCGCCCGACCCCGCCGACGAGGTCCCCGGCGAGCTCCCCGACGTGGGCGAGCTGCTGGCGATCGTCGAGCAGCTCGACGAGGACAACGAACGGCTGCGCGTCCGGGTGCTGGAGCTGTTGGACCTGATGGAGGATGCCGTCACCGCCCAGGTCGCCGCCGAGCGCCGGGCCGACGAGCTCGCCGAGCGCGTCCGGGGGCTCGAGGTCGAGCTCGCCGCCGTCGAGGACACCCGTATCATGCGGCTCACCCGACCGTTGCGGTCGGCGTACGCCCGGCTCCGCGGCGGTCGAGGAGCCGTTGGTGGCTGAGCAGTACCCGGTGTTCGTACCGGTGCGCGACCGGGTGACGCCGCTGCGCCGGCTCGTCGAGTGGCTCGAGCGCGCCGGCCAGGAGGACATCTGGCTGATCGACAACGCCTCGACGTACGAGCCGCTCCTCGACTTCCTCGCCGCGACGCCGCACCACGTCGTGCGGCTCGAGCACAACCTCGGTCACCGTTCGCCCTGGCTGTCGGGGACGGTGCAACGCCACGCCCATCTGCGGTGGTTCGTCGTGAGCGACCCCGACGTGGTGCCCGACGACGACTGTCCCCTCGACGCGCTCGATCACCTCCGGAGCGTCCTCGAACGACAGCACGCGTTCCACAAGGCCGGGCTCGGGCTGCGCATCGACGACCTGCCGGCGCACTACCCGCTCGCCGCCGACGTCCGTGCCTGGGAGGCGCCGTTCTGGACCGACGAGATCGAGCCGGGGGTCTACCGGGCGAACGTCGACACCACGTTCGCGATGTACAAGCCGCTCGAGGGCCGCCACCGCGACGACCACGCCCTGCGGACCGGCGCGCCCTACGTCGCCCGCCACCTGCCCTGGTACGCCGACCCGGCGGCGCTGTCGGACGAGGAGCGGTACTATCGCGACCACGCCGACCGGACCATGTCGAACTGGGACCGCGACCAGCTCCCCAGGTGGAAGCACCGCTGGCTCACCGACCGCTGACCGGCGTGGTCGGCGGAATCGCCACCGACGTATCCTGTGAGGATGGCCGGGGCGACGATTGCCGAGTTGCGTGAACGGCGTGACGAGATCGTGGAGGTCGCGCGCGCGCGCGGCGCGTCACGGGTGCGCGTCTTCGGATCGGTCGTGAGAGGTGACGCGGGCGACGACAGCGACATCGACTTCCTCGTCGATCTCGAGCCTGGGCGGAGTCTCCTCGACCTCGGGGGCTTGCTCATGGATCTCCGAGATCTCCTCGACCGCGACGTCGACGTGGTGACCGAAGGTGGGTTGAGGCCACGGGTTGCCGAACGAGTGCTCGCCGACGCTGTGGAGCTGTGAGAGGCGATCGCGATCGCATTCTCGACATGATCGAGATGTGCGATCTGCTGCTCGAGCATGCTTCCGAGCGGCGTCGACTCGTCGAGGACCCGGTGGTCCAGGCCGCAGCTCAGCGGTGGATCGAGGTGCTCGGGGAAGCGGCCTCGAACGTGTCCGACGAGGTCAAGGCCGCACGACCTGAACTCCCCTGGCGCGAGATCAGCGGCATTCGCGTGATCCTTGCTCACGCCTACTTCCACATCGAGCACGACGTCATCGCCAATGTGGTCGTCGACCACGTTCCGTTGCTCCGTCAGCAGCTCCAGCAGATCGCCGACTCGATCGGCGCGGTCGACTGAGCGGCAGCTCGGAAACCGCCCGCTGAGCGACTCTGTGTCGCCGAGGGCCGCCTGGGGCGGCACCTGGCGACTCTGTGTCGCTGGGGTGCCGGTGGGTGGCGGGTTCCGTCTGCCGGGATCGGCGGGTTCCGGTCGGTTGGCGCGGACGGTTCGGGTGTCCTCCGGGTCAGGCTTCTTCGGCGAAGCGGGGGGAGAGCTTGGCGAAGATCCACCAGCCGATCGCCAGCGAGACGAACGACACGACCACCAGGCCGGCCATGGTCGTCAGGCCGGGCGCGGCACCGTCGTACAGCAGCCGGCGGTACACCCGCACGAACGCCGCGACCGGGTTGGCGTTGAGCACGTCGAGGGTCCAGTCGGGGATCCGGGCGCTGGCGCGGATCTCGTTCTCGACGAGCGACGGCGGGTACACGATCGGCGTCGCGAAGAACCACGCCTGCAACACGATCAGCCACAGGTACTTCAGGTCGCGGAAGTACACCGACGCGGCCGCGAGCGCCAGCGCGACGCCCGAGGCGAAGGTCGCCAGCAGGAGCGACGTCAGCAGGAGCACGGGCACCCACGGCAGCAGCGGGCTGCCGGCGATCGCCATGATCACGCACAGGATCGTCAGCTCGATCGCGAACTGGACGCACGCGTGCAACACGTTCGAGAACACGAGGATCTCGCGGGGGAACGCCACCCGCTTCACCAGCGCGGCGTTCGCCGACACCGACTCGAGGCCGAGGTTGTTGATCAGCGAGAAGAAGTTCCACGGGATCAGCCCGCACACGAGGAACAGGGCGAAGTTGAAGATCCCGCTCGGGTCACCCGTCGGTGGGATCGCCCGGAACACGATGCCGAACACGAATCCGTAGATGGCGACCGCGGCCAACGGGTTGAGCAGCGACCAGGTCCAGCCGAGGAACGATCGGCGGTACTTGGTACGGAGCTCACGCAACGTGAAGTTCCAGAGGAGCTCCCGTGCGTCGTAGACGCGTCTGACGGCTTTCATGGCGGCCACGAGAGGCTATCGGCGCGGCTCCGGAGTGGCCCGGGATGGTCGGAAACCGCCCGGCGATACGACAGACTGGCGCCCGCATGACCGACAACGCCGTCGTGGTCGACGAGGTCTGGAAGAGCTTCCGCCTCTACCACGAGAAGAACCAGTACCTGAAGGCGACGGTCCTCAAGGGCCGGCGCGCCGCCTACGAGGAGTTCTGGGCCCTGAAGGGGGTCGCCTTCGAGGTCCCCTTCGGGCAGACGTTCGGCGTGATCGGCCACAACGGGTCCGGCAAGAGCACGCTGCTCAAGTGCCTCGCCGGCATCCTCCGACCCGAGCAGGGGAGCATCACCCACGAGGGCCGGTTGTCGGCGCTCCTCGAGCTCGGTGCCGGGTTCCACCAGGAGCTGACGGGGCGCGAGAACGTCTACCTCAACGGTGCGATCCTCGGGTTGACCAAGCGCGACATCGCCAAGCGCTTCGACGACATCGTCGGGTTCGCCGGGCTGGAGGACTTCATCGACACGCCGGTGAAGAACTACTCGTCGGGGATGTTCGTGCGGCTCGGGTTCGCCGTCGCCGCCCACGTCGAACCCGACGTGCTGCTGATCGACGAGGTGCTGTCGGTCGGCGACGAGGCGTTCCAGCGCCAGTGCGCCGAGAAGATCGAGCAGTTCCGCCGCGACGGTCGCACGATCGTGTTCGTCAGCCACGGCCTCAACCAGGTCGAGCAGCTGTGCGAGCGGGTCGCCTGGATCGACCACGGCAAGCTGGTCGGTCTCGGCCCGGCGAACGAGGTGATCACCCAGTACCGCGGCGAGAGCCACGAGGGCACGGCGCTCGACGGCGAGCTCGGCGCCCGGTGGGGTTCCCACGAGGCCGAGATCACGAGCGCCGGCTTCGTCGACGAATCCGGTGCCCCGTTGCAGGTCGTCACCACGCTCGAGCCCGCCACGCTCCGCCTCGAGTACACCTCCACCAAGCCCCTGCAGGACGTCGTCGTCGGCTTCCGGATCGACACGGTGCACGGCCAGCTCGTGTGGGGGACCAGCACCCGACTCGCACGCAAGACGATCGGCTACGTGAACGGGCCCGGTCGCGTCGACCTGTGCGTCGACGCCCTGCCGCTGCTCGGCGGCCAGTACGACCTGTCGGTGTCGATCACCGACCAGAGCGAGACCCACGAGTACGACCACTGGGAGCGCCGGGTCCGCTTCGACGTGCGCCAGTTCGGCACGAACGACGCCGGGCTGTTCCACATGCCCGTCACCTGGCGCCTCGACTCGGCCGTCCCCAAGGACTGAGGAGCCGACGCGTGCCCGAGCGCACCGGGGCGCCCGGCGAGACCGCACGGGTCGTGGTCCCGCCGTGCCCCGTGCCGCTCGTGTCGATCGTCGTCGTCACGTTCGGGACGGGCGAGATCGTGCTCGAGACGCTCACGTCGGTCGCCGCCCACACGACGGTGCCGTACGAGGTGATCGTGGTCGACAACCCGCGCGGCCGCGACTCCATTCGTGACACCGGCCGTGACACCGGCCGCGACCTGCTCCGCCGGACGACGTCCGGGGTGATCCTGCTGACGCCGGAGGAGAACCTCGGCTTCGGCGGGGGCAACGACACCGGCGTCGAGGTCGCCCGGGGGCGGTTCGTGTGCTTCCTCAACCCCGACGTGGTGGTCGGCGACGGATGGTTGGAACCGCTCCTGGCCGCACTCGACGACCCCGCCGTGGCGATCGCCGCGCCGCCACTGCTCGACCCGGACGGCACGCTCCAGGAGGCCGGTCAGGCGATCTACGCCGACGGTTGCACCGCGGCGATCGGCGGCCCCGAGCTGTTCTCGGGCGACGCCGGGCAGCTGTTCGACCGCGACGTCGACTACGCGTCGGCCGCGTGCTGGCTCGTCCGGCGGCACGAGCACGTCGAACGGGGCGGGTTCGACCCGCGCTTCCACCCGGCGTTCTTCGAGGACGCCGACTACGCGCTGCGGGTGGAGCACGCCGGCCAGGTGACCCGTCTCGTCACCGAGCGCCCGGTCGTCCACCACCGGGGAGCGGGTGGGGCCGGGCGCGACCTGGCGATGGGGGAGCGGGCCCTCGCCGTGTTCCGATCGGTGCACGCCGAGGACCTCGTTGGGCGACCACAGCGGCCCGACGGCACCGCAGGTGCGATCGAGCTGCGCGACCACCGCTGCGCCCGCCGCAGCCTGATGGCGGTCCGAGCGGGCGCGTCCACCGGTGTGGTGCACGATGCGTTCGAGGCGGCGCTCGCCGACGCGACGGCATCGCCCCGCGACCGGGTCACGCTCGTCGTCGCCGAGCGCGGGGTGCTGACCGACGACGACCTGGACCGCGCGGCGCGCGCCGGCCTCGAGGTGCTCGTCGGCGACGTCGACACCACCGTTGCGGCCCGCCGGTCGCCGCGCATCGGCTCCCTCGAGCTGTCCGTCGTCGGACCGAGCCCGTCGCGCCGCCGCGCCACGCTGGTGGCATCGATCACCGCGATCGTCCTCGCCGGTGTCGTCGCCCGGTGGATCGTGTTGCGTTCGTCCGCCGGGCGCCTCAACGCCGACGAGGCGTACACCGGCATCGAGTCGTTCGAGATCCTGGCCGGTCGGTTCCCGGTGGTGCTCGGCGGGACGGCGTACACGGCCGTGTTCGAGTCGTACCTCTACGCGCCGTTCGTCGCCGTGTTCGGTGCGCACGTCGTCCCGCTCAAGCTGATCGCGACCGGGTTCTGGGCGCTCGCCGCGCTCGTCGTCGCGGCGATCGCCCACGACGTGGTGGTCGGCGCCGAACGCCGCGCCGATCCGTCCGGTTCGGCGCGCCGGGCGGCCCTCGTCGCCGGTGGGCTCGCCTGGGTGACGCCCGGAGCGCTGCTGACGGTGTCGACCAACGCGTACGAGAGCTACGCGTCGGGGATGGCGGTGACGGCCGCGGCGTTCTGGCTCGCCCGCCGGGTGGTCGATCGGCCCGACCCGGGATGGCAGTTGCCCGGTCTGCTCGGCGTCGCCGCCGGGCTCGGGTTCTGGATGCACCCGATGTACCTGTCGACGCTCGTGCCCGTGCTCCTCGTCGTGCTCGTCGTCCGGCGGCGGTACCCGTACGTGTGGGGCGGCGTGATCGTCGGTGGCCTCGTCGGCTGTTCGCCGTTCCTGCTCTGGAACGCGGTCAACGGGTGGCCGTCGCTCACGTCGCCGGTCGAGGTGGAGGGCACCTACGTCGACCGGCTGACGACGTTCCTGCGCGATCTGGTTCCACGCGCGTTCGGCCTCCGCGACGGCGCGCTGACGTGGATGCTCGGTCCGGTCCTCGGGCCGGTGCTGTACGTGTTGCTGATCGCTGCCGTCGCTGCCGGCGTGCTGCTCGCCGTGCGGGCCGATCGACGGCCGAGCCGGCTGCTGCTCCCCGTCGTCCTCGTGGCGGTGTTCCCGGTGATGGCGGTGTTCCCGCCGCTGATCTTCGCCGCCGACGGCCGGTACGGGGTGGTGGCGTTCCCATTCCTGATCGTGGCGCTGTCCGTCGCCGTCGTCTCGCTCGCCGACGTGGTCGCCAGGTCCGGGCGGCCCGGGTCGACCCCGTCGATGACCCCCGCGCTCGGGCGGGCGGTCGCCGTCGGCGCTGTCGCCGCGCTGTGGCTCGGCGCGTTCGTCGGGCCGCACCTGCGGTTGCTGGTCGACGAGACCGACGGGGATCCGAACGCGCCGATCCACGAGGTCGCCGACCGGATCCGCGCGTCGGGGATCGGCCACGTCCACGGCAGCTACTGGCGGGTGCTCCCGGTGGACTTCGTCGGCGACCGCGAGCTCACCGGTGCGGTGCTCGACCCGTTCCCGGTGCGGTTCCCCGAGCGTCAGCGCGAGGTCGAGGCCGTGGTGGCGACCTCCCCGGAGCAGGTGGCGTTCGTGTTCCAACCCGACGACGACGACCCCGCCCGCCTGCCGCTCCCCCCCGACGCCTACGACCGCCAGGTGATCGGCGACACCGTGCTCTACCTCCCGGTCACCACGTCACCCTGACGAGAGTACCGAGCAAATCCACCATCACGTGATAGTATTTCACGGTATGGAGGGTTTCGTCCGGCGAGCCGTCGAGCAGGAGCGTCTGGTGGTCGCGCTCGGCCGCGCCCCGATCGTGCTCGTCACCGGCCCGCGCCAGGCCGGCAAGACGACCCTGGTGGGGCAGCTCGCGGATCAGCTCGGCGACCAGCTCGTCGGCAGCGGAGCGGTCCACCGGTTCGACGCCGAGGATCCGCGCGACCGGGCTCGCCTCGCCGATCCGATGCTCGCGCTCGAGCCGTTGCGGGGCACCGTCGTGATCGACGAGGCACAGCACCTCTCCGACCTGTTCCCCGTCCTCCGAGTGCTCGCGGACCGCCCCGGGCGTCCGGCGCGCTTCGTCGTGCTCGGTAGTGCATCTCCTGACCTGATCGGGTTGACGGCGGAGAGCCTCGCCGGCCGGGTCGAGCTGATCGAGCTCGGGGGCCTCCGGCTCGCCGATGTCGGCGAGGACCGATTCCGGCAGTGGTGGAGCCGCGGCGCGCTCCCACCGTCGTACTTGGCCGACAGCGAGGGGGACTCGGTGGCGTGGCGCGACAACTACATCGCGACGTTCCTCGAGCGGGACCTGGGCCAACTCGGCGTGCGCATCCCTGCGACGACGATGCGTCGGACATGGACGATGCTGGCCCACTACCACGGCCAGACCTGGAACGGCGCCGAGCTCGCACGAGCGCTCGGGGTCGGGCAATCGACCGTTCGGCGTTACCTCGACGCGCTGACCGACGCCCTCGTCGTCCGCCAGCTCCAGCCGTGGTTCGCCAACATCTCCAAGCGGCAGGTCCGCTCACCGAAGGTCTACCTGCGCGACTCCGGGCTGTTGCACCGGCTCCTGGGCGTGGACGATCTGAACGGCCTCGAGTCGCACCCGAAGGTCGGAGCGAGCTTCGAGGGCGTGGTCGTGGAGGAGCTCGCCCGGATCGTCGCGCCCGCGCCGCTCTACTTCTGGCGCACCCAACACGGCGCCGAGTTGGACATCTACACCGAGATCGGTGGACGTCGGATCGGGGTGGAGGTGAAGCGGACGACGGCGCCGAGGCTCACGCCGTCGATCCGCCACGCGATCGAGGATCTGCGGCTCGATCACGTCATCGTGGGCCACGCCGGTCGTGATCGATTCCGACTCGGTGATCGTGTCACCGCCGTTCCGGTCCCCGCATTGCTGTGCGCGTCCGGGCCCGAGGACGTCCTCGCGCTCGGGCTGTCCTGACGGTTACCGGCGGTGCTTCGTTCAGCGAA
>SKSP01000242.1 GCA_007122945.1 Ilumatobacteraceae bacterium
CGCGCGCCGTGCACGTCGGCCACCGAGGCGTCCGGACGCAGGCCCAGCTCGCCGAACGGGTTGCTCACGGCACGGCGCCGGCACGCGCCTCGGCGTACCGGCCCCGCACGTCGTCGACATCGAGTTCGGCGGGCTCGACCGAGCCTCGCTCGGTGAGCCCCCACCGCGCGCCGACCCGTTCGGCGGGCTCCTGGCCGAGCACGGACGCGGCCTGGACGCACGCACCCGCGGCGACCGACTCCTCCACCGGCGCGGTCGTCACCGGCAGGTCGCACAGACCCGCGACCACGGCGCGCACCGCCGCCGAGCGGGCGGCGCCACCCGTGAGCACCAGTTGGCCGGTCACGGGCGCGTGCGTGCGCAGGGCGTCCAGGCCGTCGAGCAATCCGCACACGACGCCCTCGACCGCGGCGCGGGCGACCTGCTCGCGCGTGACGTCGGACCGCAACCCCACCAGCCGGCCGGTGGCCTCGGGCAGGTCCGGCACCCGTTCGCCGTCGAAGTAGGGCAGGAGGGTCGGGCCGCGGGAGCCCGTCGCGATGGCCGCCAGCGCCAGCCGGTCGAACTCGCCGTGGTCCACGCCGAGGAGATGCCGCACGGCGTCGAGCACCTTCGCACCGTTCAGCGTGCAGACCAACGGCAAGAAGCCGCCGGCCGCGTCGGCGAAGCCGGCGACCGCACCCGTCGCGTCGTGGGTGGGTCGGTCGCTGCGGGCGTACACCGTGCCGGACGTGCCGATCGACATCACGGCGTGGCCCGGAGCGAGGGCGAGACCCAACGCGGCGGCCATGTTGTCGCCGGTGCCGGGTGCCACCACGGCATCTCCCCACCGCCCGACCACCTCGTCGGGGGCCGCCACCCGGGGCACCACGTCGGACCAGTCGCGCTCGGCGTCGACGACGGCGAGCAGGTCGGTGCGGTACTCGCCGTCGGCCGGCGACCAGTAGCCGGTCCCCGACGCGTCGCCCCGATCGGTGGTCAGCTCGCCGCCGACACCGAGCGCGCCCGTGAGGCGCGCCGTCATCCAGTCGTGCGGGAGCACGAGGTGGGCGAGGCGTGACCAGACCTCCGGCTCGGTGCGGTGGATCCACGACAGCTTGGCGATCGTGAACGCGGCGACGGGCACGCTCCCGGTCGATGCCGCCCAACCGGTGTCGTCGACCTGGGTTCGCAGCCACCGGGCATCGGGCGCGGCACGGGTGTCGTTCCACAGCAGGGCCGGCCGGAGCACGTTCCGGTCCGCGTCGAGCGGCACGGCGCCGTGCTGCTGGGCGGCGACCGCGATCGCTGCGACGGTGGGCGCGCCGATCGCCGCCCAGGCGGTCTCGAAGGCCTGCCACCACGTGACCGGATCCTGCTCGCTGATCGGTGGCGTGGTCGTGGGGTGCGGAGCGCTGGCCCGGGCGACCACCGACCCGGAGTCGGCGTCGCGGACCTCGACGGTGGTGGATTGCGTCGACGCGTCGACGCCCGCGACGAGGGGCATGCCCGCGAGGCTACGTTCGGTCCGGTCCGGCCGCCCACGCGGCCGGCGCGCCCCACCGATCGTCGAACGTGATCTCGGCGAGTGGCTTGCGGCGCACCGGGCCGTGTCGGCCCTCGGGGCGACCGAGCGTGATGCACGCCGACAGCGCGACGTGGTCGGGGACGGCGAGGATCCGACGCAGGTCGGCCTCGACGTCGAGGTGCCACATCGTGAGAGCACCGCCGTAACCCATCGCCCGGGCGGCGAGCAGCAGGTTCTGGCACGCCGGGTACACCGACGCCCCCTCGTACGGGTTCGGTGCCCGGTACCGGTCGAGGCACACCAGCACGATCACCGGCACCTGCTCGAACCGGTCGACGTACTGTTGCATCGAGTCGACGAAGCGCGAGGGCCGATAGCCGCCCGCCTCGCGCTTGGCCGACCAGCCGGCGCGGAACGCCTCCCCCATCACCGTCCGGGCCTCGAGCGCGGCAGGGCCGTCACGGAGCACGAGGAACCGGAACGGTTGCCGGTTCGTCCCGGACGGGGCGCGGCCGGCGTGCCACAGGATGCGCGCCAGGTCGGCGGTCGGGATCGGTTCGTCTCGGTACCGGCGGATCGCCCGCGTGGTCGCGATCGCGTCCAGCACCGACGCGGCACCGTCGGAACCGTCGGAACCGTCGGTCACCGGCCCTCGAACTCCGGGTCCCGCTTCTCCATGTACGCGGCGACCCCCTCGGCGAAGTCCTTCGTCCGCAGCAACGGGAGCAGTTGGAGGAACACGTGGTGGACGTTCTGCTCGAACGGTTCGGACTCGGCGGCGCGCATCATGCGCTTGATCGCCCGGACCGCGAGCGGCGCGTTGGCGGCGATCTCGCCGGCCATCGACTCGACGGCGGCGGCGAACTCCGCATCCGGGACGACCTGGTTGAGGAGGCCCAGATCGAGGGCCTCGACGGCGGTGAGCGTGCGACCGGTGAAGGCGATCTCGGCGGCCTTCGCGTATCCGACGATGCGCGGCAGCAGCCACGTCCCACCGCTCTCGGGGAGGATGCCTCGCTTGGCGAAACCGGGGTTGAGCTTGGCCCGCTCGCTGGCGACACGGATGTCGCACCCGAGCGCCAGGTCGAGGCCGTAGCCGGCGGCTCCGCCGTTGAGCGCGCACACCGTCGGCGTGTCGATGCCGTGCAGCACGATCGGCGGGGCGTTGCGGATGTCGAACTCGCCGGGGTTGGCGTCGAGGCTGCCGAGCCCACCGAGCGACCCGCTCGCCCCGTCGGCGTGGGCCGCCATCTGCGCCGAGAGGTCCAGGCCGGCACAGAACGCACGGCCGGCGCCGGTCAACACGATGCAACGCACCGCCGGGTCGCGGTCGGCGTCGAGCAGCCGGGCGGAGATCGCGTCGAGCATCGGCCCCGAGATCGTGTTCATGCGGTCGGGCGCGTTCAGGGTCACGGTGGCGACGTGGTCGCGCACGTCGTAGAGGACCTCCGACGTACCAGGGATCGTGCCGGGCGATGCAGCGGCGGGGGTCTCGCTCATGGCTCGACCGTATCCGGCTCGCGTGGGGGTGCTTGTACCCGAACCTCCCGAGACCTATCGTCGCCATCGGCATGCAGGCAGCACTCAACCGTCGGACCGCGGTCCTCGTCCTCTGCATGGCATTGATCGCTGCCGGCTGTCGCTCCGACGACACGTCGCCCGCGACCACTGCCCCCACTCGCCCCCCCGTCACGGACGACGTCGGGGACGACCCGGACGGGCCGTCGGACGACGTCGACGCACCCGTCGACGGATCCGAGGAGCCCGACACCCCTGACCGGACCGAACCACCGATCGACGATCCGCCCGACGAGCCAGACGAACCCGACGAGCCCGACGACGCCGCCGAACCGATCCAACCGCCGGACGAGGAGAGGCGGCCCGAGTGCATCGGCGCCCAGGACGGTGTGCTCACCATCGGGACGCTCCTGCCGACGACCGGCGACCACTCCCACCTCGGTCCGCCGACCGTGACCGCTGCACTGCTCGCGGTCTCCGACGTCAACGCCGCGGGCGGGGTGCTCGGCGCCGATGTCGTGCTCCACTCGGGGAACTCCGGCGACATCACGTCCGGCGTGGCGGTCGAGGAGACCGAGCGTCTGCTCGACCTCGACTCCGACGTCATCATCGGTGCGGTCGCCTCGGACGTCTCGTTCACGGTCATCGACCTGATCACCGGATCGTGCGTCATCCAGTTCTCCCCCGCGAACAGCTGGCCCGACTTCACCACCTACGACGACGACGGCTTGTACTTCCGCACGGCTCCCTCCGACGTCCTCCAGGGTCACGCGTTGGCCGAACTCGCACTCGAGGACGGCCACATCTCCGCCTCGGTCATCTTCCGAGCGGATCAGTTCGGCACAGGAGTCGCGACGGTGTTCCGGGAGCGCTTCGAGCGCCGCGGTGGCACCATCGGCGAGTTCCTCGCGTACCCGGTGGACGCCGACACGCCGACCGCTCAACTCGATGCGCTCGCGATCACCGACTCCGACGTCATCGTCGTGGTGGGCGAGGAGGAGTCAGCGGCCATCCTCACCGCGATGCACGAGCGCGGGATCGGCGCACCGGACGTGGCGGTGTACGGCGTCGACCGCAACATCGGCCGCATCGGCGGAGACGTCGCCGACCCGCTCGTCCTGCTCGGCATGAAGGGGGCCGTGCCGGCGATCCCCCCCGACGATCTCGACGCGTTCGCCGCCCGCCTCGACGAGATGGGTGACATGGGCGGTGTCTACGTCCATGCGGCCGAGACCTACGACGCGATCGTCATCACCGCGCTCGCGACGCTGACGGCGGGAACCGACGACCCTTCGGCGATCGCCATCGAGATCAACGGCGTCACCCGTCCACCAGGAACGCCGTGCTTCTCGTTCGATGAGTGCAAGGCCCTCGTCGAGGCGGGCGAGGACATCGACTACATCGGCATCGGCGGTTCGTACGAGTTCCTCCCCGGCGGGGAGCCTTCGGCCGCCAGCTACCGCATCGTGGAGTACGACGGCGAGCGGACGCCGAACCCCGACCTCGACACCTACGTGTTCGTCAGCTGACCGCCCGCGATCACCTCGGCCCGGCGGCCGTCGAGAGGCACCTCGACGGCCGCGGGGACCGGACGCCGGGTGGCGAGCACCACGTGGATGGTCGCCACGTAGAGGCCGGTGGCGCCCGCGATGTGGAGCGCCACGAGCAGCTCGGGCACGCCGTTGAAGTACTGCACGTAGCCGACGGCGGCCTGCAGCACCGCGACGAACACCCACGTCGAGAGCGGCTGCCACACGGCATCGCGATCGGCGCGGTGGCGCCGGACCCACGCGAGCAACGCGAGCGCGGTCGCGATCGTGAGGATCACCGTCACGCCGTGTACCCGGGCGACGTGGGAGATGTCGAAGCCGAACCGGCGGGCGTTCTCGTCGCCGGCGTGCGGGCCGGTGCCCGTCACGATCGTGCCGGTGAAGATGGCGACCGAGGTGAGCACCGCGAGCAGCCACACCAACCGCCGCGTGGTCCGCCGCACCACCACCCGACGGACGACGTCGTCGGGTTCGCCGGCCCGGCGGACGAGCACCGTGCCGTTGACGATGGTGACCATCGACAACAAGAAGTGCTGCTGCACGGCGGCGGGATGCAGTTCCGTGAGCACGACGACGCCACCGACGATCGCCTGCCCGAAGACCCCGGCAACGAGGCCGAGCGACAGCCAGGTCAGGTCACGCCGGCGCGGGACCCGGATCAAGGACCCGAGCACCGCGGCCGCGACGAGGATGACGATGACCCCGGTGAACAGCCGGTTGAGCTGCTCGATCGCGGTGTGCGCGTCGGACACGTCGACGAAACGCGTCTCGTTGCACGCCGGCCAGCTGTCGCAGCCGAGGCCGCTGCCCGCCAGCCGCACGCCCGCACCGGTCACGATGATCGTGCACAGCGCGAGCAGCGCACCGATCGTGATGATCCGGTAGCGACGGGGCTGGAGCTGCATGGCGCCCACAGGATATGGCTACGGTCGGTGACGTGCTCAGCTCGTTCGACGACTTTCCGGTGCATCAGACGTCACATCCCGTCGCCCGCACCGCCTCGACCGACCTCAACCACTACGACCGCTACTTCTTCAACGGTTACTCCCGCGACCAGGACGCCGACGACGCGCTCTACTTCGGTTGCGCGATGGGTCTCTACCCCAACCGCCACGTCGCCGATGCCTCGTTCAGCCTGGTGGTCGGCGGGACGGCGGCCGGTGCCGAGCAGATCAGCGTGCACGCCTCGCGCCGGGCACCCGACGATCGCCGCGAGGCCAACCACGTCGGCCCGATCCAGGTCGACGTGGTCGAGCCGCTCAAGACACTCCGCGTGCTCGTCGACGCACCCGACGAGGGACTGCGCGCGGAGCTGACGTTCCGGGCCCGCTCGGCCCCGCTCGAGGAGCCCCACTTCTTCCACCGGACCGGCAACCGTGTGGTGCTCGACTACACCCGGCTCACCCAGTTCGGCCGATGGGAGGGGTGGATCGATCTCGGCGGGAAGCGGTTCACCTGCTCGCCCGCGGACACCTGGGGGTCGCGCGACCGTTCCTGGGGCGTCCGGCCCGTCGGCGAACGCGCCCCCACCGGTGCACCCGTCGCCGATCCACAGTTCTTCTGGCTGTGGGCGCCGATCAGCTTCGGCGAGCTCGCCACCCACTTCGACGTCAACGAGACGAGCACCGGTGAGCGCTGGCACGAGACCGGCTTCCTCGTCCCCGACGGCCATCCGTCCGTCGCCGCCGACGAGGTGCGGTACGACGTCGCGTGGCGATCCGGCACCCGGTGGGCGCAACGGTTCGACCTCGACCTCGTCACGCCGAGCGGCACGACCCACGTGGCGCTCGAACCGCTCTACCACTTCCAGATGTGCGGCCTCGGCTACGGCCACCCCGAGTGGGGTCACGGTGTCTGGAAGGGCGAGCTCGAGACCGGCGGCGGCCGGTGGGGCCTGCCGGTCCCGGACCCGTGCGCGCTGCACCACGTCCACGTGCAGACGATCTGTCGTGCTCGTGCGCGCGGGGCGGCGGGCGAGCACGAGGGCGTCGGGATCCTCGAGTCCTACGTCGTCGGCGAGCACGAGCCGACCGGCCTGACCGGCATCGCCGACCCGGCCTGACGGCGACCGACCCGACCGACCCGACCGGCCCGACGAACCCGACGACCCCGGCGCGTCAGGTGTGACGGATCGTCATGCCGCCGTCGACCGGGATGATCGCGCCGTTCACGAAGCTGGCGGCCGGCAGGCACAGGCTGAGGGTCATCTGGGCGACCTCCTCGGGGTCGCCGTAGCGTCGCAACGGGACGCGCCGACGAGCGTAGGTCTGCTTGGACTCCTCGGGGATCTCGTCGGTCATCCCGGTTCGGATCGGTCCGGGGCAGATGCAGTTGACCGTGACGCCGTGTCGCCCGAGCTCGACCGCGAACGACTTCGTCAACCCGACGACCCCCGCCTTGGTCGCGGCGTACGCCGCCAGCCCGGCCGTGGTCACGATCGCCTCGGTCGACGCGATGTTGACGATCCGCCCCTCCCCCGACTGGGCGAGGTACGGCATCGCCAGTCGGATCAACCGGGCGTGGGCCGTCAGGTTCACGTCGAGCGTGCGGGCCCAGTTGGTCTCGAACTCGTCCTCGGGTTGGAACGCCGAGCTCGGGAGCGACACGCCGGCGTTGTTGACCAGCAGGTCGATGCCACCGAAGCGTTCGTCGGCCGCCTGCACGAGGGCACGCAGCTGGGCATGGTCGGCCACGTCGCAGGTCACGCCGGTCGCCGCGGCGTCGCCGTGCACGGCGCGGATCTCCTCGACGACCGCGGCGACGCGGTCGTCGCCCAGGTCGGCGACCACGACCCGGGCTCCCTCGTCGGCGAACAGGTGCGCCGTCGCCCGGCCGATCCCGCTCGCTGCACCCGTCACGACCGCCCGCTTGCCCGTGATCGAGCGGGACCGCTCGGTCAGGCGCGCCACCGGCGCATCCCCTTCATGCCGTACTGCTCGAGGATCAGCGCCCGCGTCGGCGTGACGGCGAGGAAGCCGGTGCCGGGCGAGTCGTCGGGTCCGCCCGGTGCGAACAGGTTCAGGTCGTAGTCGAACACCCCGTCCCACAGCCGGCGTTTCGTGTCGACGTCGGCGAACAGCTCGGCCGTCCCCCAGACCTCGACACCGTCACCGCTCTCGGTCACCTGCCAGTGCAGGGCGACCCGAGGCTCGTGGGCCACGTTGCGGGCCTTGACCGAGTCGGTGCCGACCATCGCCCACAGGGTGTCGCCCTCCCAGCAGGGATGGACGGGCACCACGTCGGGCTCGCCGTCGGTGCCGACCGTGGCGAGGTGCGCCCACGGGCTCAGCCCGACGGCGAACGCCTTCACGTCGTCGAGGGTGCAGTCGTCGCTCATGCGGGCAACCTAGCTCTGCGCGGTTCCACGTCAGCACCGCCGGCACGCCCCGAACGGCACGATGGCGGCAGGTGTGCGATGTCGCTTGCTGGCACGAATCGGATCGTGGCGTTCCGATCTCGACCAGCAAGCGATGCAGCGGGGCCGCCCCGGGCGGGCGGGCGGCTGCCGTATCCATGGCGACCCGTCCACGAGCAACCGCGGTCACGGCCTCACTTCGTAGAAGGCGTTGACGGCGTGGTCGACGTCGAGCTTGCGGAACCGGGTGAAGCCGGC
>SKSP01000424.1 GCA_007122945.1 Ilumatobacteraceae bacterium
AGGTGAAGAAGCCCGAGACGATCAACTACCGCACGCTGCGTCCCGAGAAGGACGGCCTGTTCTGCGAGAAGATCTTCGGGCCCACCCGCGACTGGGAGTGCTACTGCGGCAAGTACAAGCGGGTCCGCTTCAAGGGCATCATCTGCGAGCGCTGCGGCGTCGAGGTGACCCGGTCCAAGGTCCGCCGCGACCGCATGGGCCACATCGAGCTCTCCGCGCCCGTCGTGCACATCTGGTACCTGCGCGGCACCCGTTCGTGGCTGGCGTACCTCCTGGCCGGCATCGAGCCCAAGGAGGAGCTCAAGGCCAAGCAGCTCGAGAAGGTCATCTACTTCGCCGCCAACCTCGTCACCTGGGTCGACGAGGACAAGCGCCACGAGGACCTGAGCAACCTCGAGGCCGAGTACCTCGAGGAGCGCGACGCGATCGCGAAGGAGCTGGAGCTGGCGATCGACCGCCGCTACAAGGAGCTCGAGGAAGAGGCCGAGGTCGCCGAGTCCGAGGGCGTCGACACCAAGAAGCTCAAGCGCGACGCCGAGAAGGAGATCGAGTCCCTCCGCGAGCGGTACGAGAACGAGCTCGACCTCGTCGCCCGCACGTGGGACGAGTTCAAGTCGTTGCACTCGCGCAAGATCATCGACGACGACATGCTGTGGCGCGAGCTCACCGACAAGTACGGCGAGTACTTCGAGGGCGGCAAGGGCGCCGAGGCGATCAAGCAGCTGATCGACCGGATCGACTTCGACGAGGAGGAGCAGAAGCTCCGCGAGGCGATCGACCCGGGCGACTCCGGCCGCAAGCCCCTGTCGGCCCAGCGCCGCCAGAAGGCGATCAAGCGCCTGAAGATCGTCGCCAGCTTCAACCGGCGCGACGAGCACGGGCGGCGCACGAACGACCCGAAGGCGATGATCCTCGACGTCGTTCCCGTCATCCCGCCCGAGCTGCGACCGATGGTGCAGCTCGACGGTGGCCGCTTCGCGACCTCCGACCTCAACGACCTGTACCGCCGGGTCATCAACCGCAACAACCGTCTCAAGCGTCTCGTCGACCTCCAGGCACCCGACATCATCAAGGAGAACGAGATGCGGATGCTGCAGGAGGCCGTCGACGCGCTGTTCGACAACGGCCGCCGCGGGCGTCCCGTCACCGGCCCGGGCAACCGTCCGCTCAAGTCGCTCTCCGACATGTTGAAGGGCAAGCAGGGCCGCTTCCGCCAGAACCTGCTCGGCAAGCGCGTCGACTACTCCGGCCGTTCGGTCATCGTGGCCGGCCCGACGTTGCGCCTGCACCAGTGCGGTCTCCCCAAGCTGATGGCGCTCGAGCTGTTCAAGCCGTTCGTCATGAAGCGCCTCGTCGACCTCGAGCTGGCGCAGAACATCAAGACCGCCAAGCGCATGGTCGAGCGGCGGCGCCCGCAGGTGTGGGACGTCCTCGACGACGTCATCAAGGAGCACCCGGTGCTGCTGAACCGGGCGCCGACACTGCACCGCCTGGGCATCCAGGCGTTCGAACCGGTCCTCGTCGAGGGCAAGGCGATCCAGATCCACCCGTTGGTCTGCACCGCGTTCAACGCCGACTTCGACGGCGACCAGATGGCCATCCACGTGCCGCTGTCGGCCGAGGCCCAGGCCGAGGCGCGGGTGCTCATGCTGAGCGCCAACAACATCTTGTCGCCGGCGTCGGGGCGTCCGATCGTGACCCCGACCCAGGACATGGTCATCGGCGGCTACTACCTGACCGAGCTGGTCGAGGGGGCCAAGGGCGAGGGCCGCGTGTTCCGCCACCTGTGGGAGGTGCTGCGCGCCTACGACGAGGGGGCCATCGACCTGCACGCCCAGATCACCATCCGGCCCCCGGGCGGCGAGCCGTTCGAGAGCACGGCCGGCCGGGCGTTGTTCGAAGAGGCCCTCCCCGCCGACTACCCGACTCGGTTCGGCCACGTCGACACGACCATGAAGAAGAAGGAGCTCGGCATCATCGTCGAGCGCCTCTCCGACCACTACCCGACCGCCGAGGTGGCCCGCTCGCTCGACGCCATCAAGAACGTCTGCTATCGCTACGCGTCGCAGTCCGGGCTCACGGTCTCGATCGACGACGTCAAGACGCCGAAGGCCAAGCGCCAACTGCTCGACGGCTACGAGGAGCAGGCCGACAAGGTCGAGACCCAGTTCCGCCGCGGCATCATCACCGACGGGGAACGGCGTCAGCAGGAGGTGCGCATCTGGACCGACGCCACCAAGGAGGTCCAGGACGCGATGGAGGTCGAGTTCAAGGCCCAGCGCTTCAACCCGATCGACATGATGGTCGGCTCCGGCGCCCGCGGGAACATGACCCAGATGCGCCAGATCGCCGGCATGCGCGGCCTGGTGGCCAACCCGCGTGGCGACATGATCCCGCGCCCGATCAAGTCGAACTTCCGTGAGGGTCTCGAGACGCTCGAGTACTTCATCGCGACACCGGGCGCTCGCAAGGGCCTCGTCGACACCGCCCTGCGGACCGCCGACTCGGGCTACCTGACCCGGCGCCTCGTCGACGTCGCCCAGGAGTTGATCGTCCGCGAGCACGACTGCGGGACGAACCTCGGCGTCTGGATCGAGGACATCGCCCCCGACACGGCCTCGACCCGCAGCTACCTCGACACCAAGCTGTTCGGGCGGGCGCTGTTGCAGGACGTGACGCTGAGCGCCCCGATGCCCGACGGCCGGACCGTGCTGCCGCGCAACACCCTCGTCGGCGACGAGGAGATGGCGGCGCTGCGCGACGACCCGGAGATCACCCGTCTGCGGGTCCGCTCGGTGCTCACCTGCGACGCCGAGCTCGGCGTGTGCGCGCTCTGCTACGGCCGTTCGCTCGCCACCGGCAAGGAGATCGAACTCGGCGAGGCCGTCGGGGTCATCGCCGCCCAGTCGATCGGCGAGCCCGGCACGCAGCTGACGATGCGGACCTTCCACACCGGCGGAGTGGCCGGCAAGGACATCGCCGGCGGTCTGCCCCGCGTGGTCGAGCTGTTCGAGTCGCGGACCCCGAAGGGATCCGCCCGCCTCGCCAAGGCGACCGGTGTGCTCCACCTCGGCGAGGACGACGGCAAGGGCATCAAGGTGACCGTGGCGGACGACGACGGCGACGAACACGAGATCGTGCTGCCGCTCGGCGCGCGCCCGATCGTGTCGGACGGCCAGGACGTCAAGGCCGGCGATCCGATCACCGACGGCCCCTTCGACCCGAAGGAGCTGATGGAGATCAAGGGCATCCGCGAGACCCAGCTCTACCTGGTCGAGGAGGTCCAGCGGGTCTACCGCGACCAGGGCGTGTCGATCCACGACAAGCACATCGAGCTGATCGTCCGCCAGATGACGCGCCGGATCGGCGTGCAGGAACCGGGCGGCACCGACTTCCTGCCCGGCGAGCGTGTCGACTCCAAGGCGTTCCGCGACACCAACCGGCGGATGGTCGAGGAGGGCAAGCGCCCGGCCGAGGGTCGTCCCGAGATCATGGGCATCACCAAGGCGTCGCTCGCGACCGATTCGTGGCTGTCCGCCGCGTCGTTCCAGGAGACCACCCGGGTGCTCACCGAGGCCGCCATCGACGGCCGCGGCGACAGCCTGATCGGCCTCAAGGAGAACATCATCATCGGCAAGCTGATCCCCGCCGGCACGGGGATGATGACCTACCGCGAGTTCTCCATCGACGCGCCCGACTACGAGCCGATGACGTACTACTCGTCGGCCGGCGACGACGACGACGCCGCATCGTTCCTCGCCGATGCCTACTCGGCGGGTTCCGACGACGCACCGGCCGAGTCGGCGACCGGCGCCGCCGACGGCTGACACGAGCAACGCACCGACGACCGGACCCGACGTGGGGCGGGGTCGAGCCATGACGACCGGACCGGCCGAACCGGTCGATGGCGCGACGCCGCCCCACGTGCGCGTGTTGGGCCCGTGCGTGGTCGTCGACCCCGACGGCGTCGAGCGGTCACCGTCGCCGTCGACGCCGATGACCGGGCACGCGTGGCCGCGGCCGCCAGCCTCGGGCACTCGATGACGGGTGCCGTCGAACGGTGTCGCGAGCTGTTCGTGCGAGCGATGGGCGATGCCGCTTCCGAGGAGGTCCGACGGCAGATCCTGCCGTTCGCCTACCTGGCACTCGGGACACCGCAGGACCTCGATCTGCGAGCGGCGGCGGCCGACGAACTGCTCGAGCTCGGTCCGGCCGCGTCCGATCCGGTCGCGTGTTTCGAGGCGCGGCACCTGACGTTCTCGGTGGCGCTCCAGCGCGCCGACGGCCGGGTCGCCCGGGCGCACCTCGACGAGATGCTGGCGCTCGTGGATCAGGTCGGCGACGTCGGCAGACGGTGGGCCTTGCTGTACCAGCTCGCCGCGGTCGCCCATCTCGACGACGAGCTCGAGCGCAGCGAGCGGATCAGCGAGGACGCCCTGACCCTGTTCGCTCCGGTGTCAGCGGCTCGCGCCCTCGCCGCCCACGGCGGCCAGCTCCTCGCGATCCGTCTCGCTCAGGGACGCCTCTCCGAACTCGCCGACACCTTCGCGCTGATGGTGGCCGAGCAGCCGGAGGTGCCGGCATGGCATGCCGCCCTGTCGTTGGCGCTCGTCGGAGAGGACGACGAACGGGCCGACACGCATGCGCGGCGGGCGCTCGAGGACGTGCCGCTCGACTTCTTGTGGTTGGCCTCCCACGTGATCGGCGGTCGAGCGGCGGCGGCGGTCGGCGACCGGACGACTGCCGAGGCGTACCGCGACCGCCTGGCTCCGTGGTCGGGTCGTGCCTGCTGGCAGGGCACGTGCTCGTACGGGCCGGTCGACACCGCGCTCGCCCTCTTGCACCGCCGCCTGGACGACGTGGAACGGGCCGAGGAACACGCCCGTCGGGCGCTCGCCGTCGTCGACCGTCTCGACGCGCCGGTGTTCCGACGCGATCTGGCCGAGGCGGGTCTCGCCGCCGAGTGACGCCGAGATCGCGGCGCTCAGGCCCCGGCGTCGACGACGGAGACGACAGCGTCGATGAGGCGCTGGGCGCGCACGTCGCCGGCGAGGTTCGGCGCCATCTTGTTCATCGCGTAGGCGAACGTCAGCTCGCGCTCGGGCTGGGCGAACGCCACCGAACCGCCGGCGCCCGGGTGTCCGTAGCTGCCCGGCCCGGCGTACGTGGTGAACAACCCGTGGGTCATGAACCCCATCGAGAACGTGGTCGGCATCACGAGGCACAGGTCGGGTTCGCCGTCGGGGGTGACCCGGGTGCGCGCGAGCTCGCGGGTGGCGTCGTCGAGGAGTTGCACGTCGTCGACGGGAGCGAGGGTGGCGGCGTAGACCTTGGCGAGTGCGCCGGCCGTGGTGATCGCGTTGGCGGCCGGGATCTCGGCGGCGTGCACGTCGCGTCGGTTGAACGCTCCCTCGATCGAGAGCGCCCCGCTCAGCGTCAGCGCCCGTCCGCCACGGGTGTCGGGGCCGAGCACCTGCTGCATCAACGCCTTGGTCTCCTCGTCCAGCGAGTCGTCGTCGGGGACACCGAAGCCGCCGATGATCGGCGAGACCCGGTGCTCCTCGGACTCGGGCAGCCCGATCCACAGCTCGACGCCGAGCGGGTCGGCGATCTCGTCGGCCACGAAGCGTCCGAGCGTGCGGCCGTCGACCCGACGGACCAGCTCGCCGGCCAGCCAGCCGAACGTGACGGCGTGGTAGCCGTGCCCGCTGCCGATCGGCCACTCCGGTGCGGCGGCGGCGAGCCGGGCGGTGACCACTCCGAGGTCGAGTGCCTCCTCGAACGTGAGGCCGTCGATGCTGATCAGGCCGCACTGATGGCTGAGCAGCTGGGCGACGGTGGCGTCGCCCTTGCCCTCGGCGGCGAACTCCGGCCAGTAGGTGGCCACCGGCGCGTCGTAGTCGAGCAGGCCGCGCTGCACGCACATCGCCACGGCGATCGCCGTGATGCCCTTGGTCGTGCTGAACACCAGCTGCAACGTGTCTGCGTCGTAGGGCCGCTCGCCGCCCTCGTCGAACGCACCGCCGGCGACGTCGACCACGCACCGCCCCCGGTGGTACACGGCGACGGACGCCCCGACGTCGTCCCCGGCGGCGATGCTGGCGCCCAGCGCGTCGGCGACCGGCTGCCAACCGTCGGCGACGTGCCCGGCCACGTCGTTCCTGCGTTCGGTCATCGGTGGGACCTCCTGGTCGGCGTGGCGGCGATGACCGCTCGGTCGTCGCCGGGTGACATCGTGGCATCGTTCCCCCGCCGCCGCGGCAGCGGACGAGACCGGGTTGGCTCCGGTGTCGCGCCGCCATAACATTGCAGGGTCCTGTGTGCCGCTCGCGGTGCGCAGCAACAGATTTCGCGAGTTCGAGCACACCGACGTACGGAGACATTGCGTGCCAACCATCCAGCAGCTCGTCCGACAGGGACGTTCGACGAAGTTCACCAAGAACAAGACGCCGGCCCTGAAGGGCTCGCCGCAGCGTCGTGGGGTGTGCACACGCGTCTACACGACCACCCCGAAGAAGCCGAACTCGGCGCTGCGCAAGGTCGCCCGCGTCCGCCTGTCGAGCGGCATCGAGGTCACGGCCTACATCCCGGGCGAGGGCCACAACCTGCAGGAGCACTCGATCGTGCTCGTGCGCGGCGGTCGTGTCCGCGACCTGCCCGGTGTCCGCTACAAGATCATCCGTGGGGCGCTCGACGCCGCCGGCGTGAAGAACCGCAAGCAGTCGCGCAGCCGTTACGGCGCCAAGAGCGAGAAGTGAGCACCGATGCCTCGTAAGGGTCCCGCCCCCCGTCGTGATCTCGTCGCCGATCCGATCTACCGGTCGGTCCAGGTGACGCAGCTGATCAACAAGGTGATGTTGCACGGCAAGCGCAGCATCGCCGAGAAGATCGTGTACGACGCGATGTCGATCATCGAGGCCAAGACCGAGGAACCGGCGATCGACACCGTCAAGCGGGCGATCGAGAACGTCAAGCCGCCCCTCGAGGTGCGCAGCCGTCGCGTCGGCGGCGCCACGTACCAGGTGCCCGTCGAGGTGCGCCCGCGTCGGGCCACCACGCTCGCCATCCGCTGGATCGTCGACTTCGCCCGTGCTCGTCGCGAGAAGACGATGGCCGAGTGCTTGGCGAACGAGATCCTCGACGCGGCCAACGGTCTCGGCGCGGCGATGAAGCGTCGCGACGACATGCAGAAGATGGCCGAGTCGAACAAGGCCTTCGCCCACTACCGCTGGTGACGTCTTCACCGGCGGTGGAGTGACTCTGTGTCGCTGGCTGCCGGTCGGGGCGGCGCTGGGTGACTCTGTGTCGCTGGGGTGCTGATGGGGGTGGGGTTCACCGGCGGTGGAGTGACTCTGTGTCGCTGGCTGCCGGTCGGGGCGGCGCTGGGCGACTCTGTGTCGCTGGGGTGCTGATGGCGCCGGGTTCCGGGGTGGAGTCGCCGGCGCCGTGCGGGGGTGATCACGAGTGCACTATCCTGGCGGGTGGGGGACGACACCGTTGACGTGCTCGACCGGGGGTCCGACATGAACGTGCAATCCATCTTGGCGGCGAAGGGGTCCGACGTGGCGACCATCGCCCAGGCGTCCACTCTCGCCGACGCGGTCCAGCAACTGCGCGACCGGGGCATCGGCGCGCTGGTGGTCTCGAGCGACGATCGGGCGATCGAGGGGATCTTGTCCGAACGCGACGTCACTCGGTCGCTCGCCGCCCACGGCGCGAGCGCGCTCGGGCGCACCGTCGGGTCGGCGATGTCGACCGACGTGGTCACGTGTTCGAGCGCCGACGGTGTGGAGCGGCTGATGATGCTCATGACCGATCGCCGGATCCGTCACCTCCCGGTGGTCGACGACGACGGTCACCTCGCCGGCATCATCTCGATCGGCGACGTCGTCAAGAGCCGCCTGAGCGAGCTCGAGAGCGAGAACAAGGCGCTGTTCGAGTACATCACCCACGGCCGCTGAGCGCCCCTCGGTTCCTCGTGGGGAGCCGGTCCGTGCGGCGATACACTTGCACGCCGTGCCTGTGGGCGGTGGTCCACCGGCGCGACCCGACTCCTCCCCCCACCTGATCCAGGAAGTTGATCCACGATGGCCAAGCGAGAGTTCCCGCTCGAGCGCACCCGCAACATCGGCATCATGGCGCACATCGACGCCGGCAAGACGACGACGACGGAGCGCA
>SKSP01000340.1 GCA_007122945.1 Ilumatobacteraceae bacterium
GCCGCAGCAGCCCGCACACCCGCCAAGAAGTCGCCGGCGAAGAAGTCGGCGGCCAAGAAGACGGCGTCCGCGAAGCAGGCGCCGGCCAAGAAGACAGCGGCCAAGAAGACAGCGGCCAAGAAGACAGCGGCCAAGAAGTCGCCGGCGAAGAAGTCACCGGCGAAGAAGTCGCCGTCCGCGAAGCAGGCGCCGGCCAAGAAGACGGCGGCCACGAAGTCACCGGCGAAGAAGTCGGCGTCCGCGAAGCAGGCGCCGGCCAAGAAGACGGCGGCCAAGAAGACGGCGGCGGCCGAGCAGAAGACCGCACCAGCGAAGAAGACGACGTCCGCGAGGAAGGCGCCGGCCGAGCAGAAGGCCGCACCGGCGAAGAAGACGACGTCGGCCACCACGACATCTCCCCGTTCCACCAACAATCAGACCCCGAGCAACGAGAAAGGCATCGGCAGCGACGTGAGCGCATCCCCCCCGCGCGCCATTGACGGTCACTTCGAGCTCCCCGCACCGCGGGGTACCTCGAAGGACGGCATCAGCTACACCAAGGACTTCGACGTGAAGTTCCTCCGCGCCCAGCGTGACGCCCTCGAGACCGAGCGCGCCCGCCTGCTGGGCCAGGCCACCTCGCTCGAGGACGAGGCGCACCAACTCATCGAGGAAGGCGAGATGGGCGACGTCCAGTTCGACGACGAGGGTGGCGAGGGCGACACCATGGTCGTCGAACGCGAGCGTGACCTCGCCCTGTCGGCCCAGGCCCGCCAGACGATGGCCGACATCGACGCCGCCCTCGCCCGCATCGAGGCCGGGACCTACGGCTACTCGCTGCGGTCCGGGACACCGATCCCGCGGGAGCGGCTCGAGGCGATCCCGTGGGCCACCGAGCTCGTCCAGGAGAAGGTCGGAGGGATCGGTCGTCGCTGAGACCCGCCGCACCCTGACGCTCTCGGTGGCGATCGCCGCCGCGGTCGTCCTGGCCGACCAGGCCTCCAAGCAGTGGGCGCTGTGGGCGCTCGCCGACGGTCCGATCGACGTCGTGTGGACGTTGCGGTTCAACCTGCTCTTCAACAGCGGGATGGCATTCGGTCAGGGTCAGGGCTTCGGTCCGGTCATCGGCGTCGTCGCGCTGCTCGTGGTCGTCGCGCTGCTCGTGTCGCTCCGGCGGGGTTCGGGCACGGTGGGTGCCGTCGGCGTCGGGCTGGTGGTCGGTGGCGCGCTCGGGAACGTGGTCGATCGGCTGTTCCGTGCGCCCGGGTGGTTCCGCGGCGCCGTGGTCGACTTCATCGACTTCCAGTGGTTCCCCGTGTTCAACATCGCCGACATGGCGATCAACGTCGGTGCGGGGCTGCTGATCCTCGGCGCCGTCCTCACCGCCCGCCGCGAGCGCGAACCCGTCGAAGAGACCGAACGCGACCCCACGCCATGATCGACGAGGTCGTCCCATCCGCGCTGGACGGGCAACGACTGGACCGCGTCGTCGCGCTCGTGGCCGACGTGAGCCGCGCCGAGGCAGCCGCCGTCGTCGCCGCTGGCGGGGTCACGGTCGACGGACACGTCGCCAGCAGCGGCAAGCTCCGGTTGACCGAGGGGCAGCGGATCGAGGTCGACCCGAGCGCGATCCCTCGCGTCGGACCACCCGTCGCCGACGTCGACGTCGCCTTCGAGGTGGTGCACGTCGACGATCACCTCGTCGTCGTCGACAAGCCCGCTGGTCTCGTCGTGCACCCGGGCGCCGGGAACGTCGACGGAACGCTCGTGAACGGCCTGCTGGCGCGCTTCCCCGAGCTCGCCGGCGTCGGCGACGAGGAGCGCCCGGGGATCGTGCACCGGCTCGACGCCGGGAGCTCGGGGCTCCTCGTGGTGGCTCGCACCTCCGAGGCGCTCGACGATCTGATGGCGCAGTTCGCGTCTCGCGCCGCGGGGCGGACCTACACGGCGCTCGTGTGGGGGCACCCGTCGGCCCCGCACGGCGTGATCGACGCCCCGATCGGGCGCGACCACCGCGATCCGCTGCGGATGGCGGTGGCCGCCGACGGCCGCCCCGCCCGGACCGAGTACGAGGTGGTCGAGTGCTACGGCCGCCCGAACGACCTGGCGCTGCTCACCTGTCGGCTCGAGACCGGTCGAACGCATCAGATCCGCGTTCACCTGACGTCGATCGGACATCCCCTGGTCGGCGACACGACGTACGGCGGCCGCCGACCCGTGCTCGGACTCACCCGCCCGTTCCTGCACGCCGCCGCGCTGCGTTTCGTCCACCCCGCGTCCGGCGAGGAGCTCATCTTCGAGAGCGTCCTCCCCGCCGATCTGACGGACCTGCTCGCCCAGCTGCAGCCCGCGGACTAGGTGTACTCGGCGCTCGGCGCGGGAGCCGGGCGACCCAGTTCAGCGTCAGCAACAACGACGGGGCCGGGCGTTGTTGCTGACGCAGAAGCAGGTGGCCGCGCCCTGCGGACCGAACACACCGACCCGGTGGCTCCTTTCGTCAATGTCGCGGTGAGCGCTCCCGGATTCCACCGCCGGCCGCCACCGACGCGGAACGGGCGGCGGGGGCGCGCTCGCGGATGTGGTCGAGGACGGGTGTGTGGGCGTCCTGTGGGCTGAACAGGACGAGCTCGGCGTCGCGGACGACCCGGAGGCGGTGGCCCGCCGGCCAGTGGACGACGTCGCCCGCGGTGCAACGTTCGGTGGTGCCGTCGAGGTAGCTGACGACGACGTCACCGGCGACGACGTACCCCCAGTGCGGCGACGAGCAGGCATCGTCGTCCAGCCCGAGCAGCAGCGGTGCCAGGTCGGTCCCACCCTTCAGGACCATGTGCTCGGCGCCGATCGTCCCGTCGGCGTCACCGAAGTCGCGTTCCTGACGGGCGATCGCACCGGGCGCGTCGATCGCGATCGGGATGTCGTTCGTGCGGAGGTGCACGCTCACTCCCCCCGGACGGTCCGACCGCTGAAGGCGACCAGGCGTTCGAGCCGGTCGGCGTCGGCGGGCGGCTCGGTCGGCGCGGCGAACATCCCTGCGGCCCGCATGTCGGGCGTGATCGCCGCCCGGGCGAACTCGTCGACGGTGGCGACGAGCTCTTCCGGCGGATCGTACGGCTGACCGGTCGCGGTCGTGAGGTCCCATCCGTGGATCAGGCCGTCGAACGCCACGAATCGGGCGAACGTCTCGCCGGGCAGGTCGCCCATGGGCGTCGGCAGGGTTCGTTCCGTCGCACCGGGCGAGGAGACCGCGTCGAGCAGGTCGTCCATCGCCTCACCGAACTCCTTCACCGGTACCCAGCCGTAGACGGCGGGTGGCTCGATCGTCGGTGGCTCCTCGCCGCGGAACAGGTAGGTGAAGGTCGCGGCCCCCACCATCATGTGGTCGAGGACACCGTGCACGGTGAACTCGCTGCACGGCGTCGGGTCGTTCATCTGCATGACCTGGATCCGTCGAACCGTGTCGGTCAGGTCGGGCAGGACGTGGTTCAGTTGCTCGGTGGCATCCATGAGTTTCCCCTCTTCTCTCGTGTTTCTCGTCGACCCAAAGGCGTGACAACGAGTGTCACGGCGCGACAATGGGACGGTGAGCGGTGACGACCAGATCGAACGCGCGCGCCGCGCCGTCAGCATCGGTGAATGGGATCGTGCGCTCGACCTGCTCGATGCGAGCGGCGAAGCGGCCCACACGGCCGCGGGGCTCGAGCTCCGGGCCCAAGCCGCCTACGGTGCGGGCGACCTCGAGACGTGCCTGACGGCGTGGGAGGACCTCCACGCCCGCCACGTCGACGAGGGAGACCGCGCCGAGGCGGCGCGCGCGGCCGCGATGATCGCCATGTACCTGATGATGGACACCGGTCTGATGGCGCCCGTCCGAGGTTGGCTGCGGCGTGCGGAGCGGCTCCTCGACGGAGACGACGACGCGCCCGCCCACGCCCTGGTCGCGATGACCCGTGCCTACGAGCGCCTGATGTCGGGGGACACCGAAGGCGTTCGGACGAACGCCGCCGCGGCGATCGAGCTCGGGACCCGGCACGGCGTCGCGCCGGCCGTCGTGATCGGTCGGGTCGCGGCTGCCCGGGTCCGTGTCTTCGACGGTGACGTCGACGAAGGGCTGGAACTGCTCGACGAGGTCGGGGTGCTGCTGATGTCGGGCGAGGTCGATCCGCTGACGACCGGGATGATGTACTGCGAGCTGATCTGCGCGGCGCAGGGCCTCGCGCTCGTCGACCGGGCGAGCGAATGGACCGAGGTGATGGAACGTTGGCGTCACGGCGCGGCGTTCGGCGGCATCAACGGACGGTGTCGGGTGCACCGCGCCGAGATGCTGCGGACCTCCGGCCCGTGCGACCTCGCCGAGGCGGAGGCGCTCCGGGCGTGTGAGGAGCTACGACCGTGGATGCGGCGCGAGTTCGGCTGGCCGCTCGTCGAGCTCGGCAACATCCGGCTCCGCAAGGGGGACCTCGACGGCGCCGAGGAGGCCTACCGGGCCGCCCACGATCACGCCTGGTCTCCTCAGCCCGGCCTCGCACTGGTCCGGATGGCCCAGGGTGACCTGGCGGCTGCGGTGGCGATGATCGACGAGGCGATCGCCCACCCGTTCGACTACCCGTCCAAGGAGCGGCCACCGTTCGGTGACCTCCGCCTCGCACCTCTCCTGGACGCCCAGGCCGAGATCGCCGTGGCGGCCGGTGACGACGACACGGTGCGACGCGCCGCGGCAGCACTCCGCTCGATCGCCGAGCGCTTCCCGAGTCGGGCGCTCGGGGCGTGCGCGTCGTTGGCCGAAGCGCGTGCGGCGTTGGTCGACGGTGACGCCCACGTCGCGATCGATCGGGCGAGCGAGGCGGTCGCCGTGTGGACCGACATGGGGGCGCCGTTCGAGGCGGCCCGGGCACGGTTGGTGCTGGGCGAGGCGTGCAACCGGACCGGCAACGCCGAGGGCGCCCGGATGGAGTGGTGCGCCGCCCGGACCGCGTTCGAGGAGTTCGGTGCCGTCCGGTGGGCCGCGACCGTCGCAGCGGTGCTCGATGCCGAACCGGCCGACCCGCCCGCCGGCGGTCGGCCCGCACCCTCGCCACGGGGCGAACCCGCGTTGTTCCGGCTGGACGGCGACGTGCGTGTCGTGGGGTTCGCCGGCACGACCGTGCACGTCCGCGACCTCACCGGTCTGCGCCACCTCGCGCGCCTGCTCACCGAACCCGGTCGCGAGTTCCATGCGCTCGACCTCGTGGCGGTCGAGCGCGGGACCCTGCCGAACGCCCGCGCCGCCGACGCGACCGAGGTGTCGTCGACCGCGGGTACCGGTTTGCCGACCATCGACGACACCGCGCGCGCGGCCTATCGCCGTCGGCTCGCCGATGTCGACGAGGACATCGAGGAGGCCGAGCGCATGAACGATCCGGTCCGACTCGAGCAGGCCCAGCGCGAGCGCGAGTACCTGATCGCCGAGCTGACCCGGGCGGTCGGTCTGGGCGGGCGCCGGCGGACCGTCGGAGGCGACGCCGAGCGTGCCCGCACCAGCGTGACGCGCTCGATCCGTTACGCCCTCGATCGACTGGGCGAGCACCACCCGACGGCCGCCGCCCATCTCGCCCACTGCGTCCGGACGGGGACGTACTGTGTCTACGACGCGGATCCGTCGGCTGCGGTGCGCTGGACGACCGACTGACGGTTCGGCCGCCCCGGTGCAGCCGCCGTCAGTCGGGCAGCACGGCCACCGAGGTGGCCCGGGGGAGGTCGATGGCGACGCGGTCCCAGCTCCGCCCGCCGTCGGCGGACACGTAGATCCGGTCGTCCGGTGCGGCGAGGACGGCGACGTCACCGTCGGCGGCGAGATGGCCGGTGCCGACGGTTCCGCCGAGATCGTCGGGCAGGCCGTCGGTGCAGCGGACGAACCGCTCGCCGTCGAGCCGGTGGACGGCGCTGTCGCGCCCGGCGTGCCCCGACGAGGCGGCGACGAGCACCCCGTCACGGGTGGGGGCGACGGCGAGGAGGTACGTCGAGTGCAGCCCGTCGACGTGATGACGCCACGTGCGCCCGCGGTCGTCGCTGAGACCGAGCCCGCGCGCTCCCGTGGCCGCCCACACGCGACCGTCGGGGTGGGCGCACACCTGATGGACGTCGTCGGCGAGGTCGATCGTGGCGTGCCACGTGTGACCACCGTCGTCGGACCGCAGGATCCCGCCGACGTGGACGTTGGCGTAGAGGGCGTCGCTCGCCGACGCGAGGCTGAACGTCGCGGCGGCGCCTCCCCACGGGGTGTGCCAGTCCTCGCTGGTCGGGGCGGACGCGAACGTGCTGACCGTCTCGAATCCCGTGCCGCGCTGGCGCCAGAGGGTCGCCCGCTCGCCGCCCAGCCAGACGTCGCCCCGATGGGCGACGAGGCAGCCGGCGCTGGCCCCGTCGAGCGTGGCGACGGGTGCCGCCCCCGTCCCGTCGATCCGCCAGACCCGGCGGCCGTCGACGAGCACCAGCAGGTCGTCGCCGTCGGGAGCGATCGCGGTCACGTGGCCGTGCGGTCGTGGCGCGGAGCCGTCGAGTCGGTGGACCCCCTGGACGGTGCCGATGACGATCCGGTGTGCGTGGGCGCGCAGGCGGTCGGGGAGAGTGGTCTCGGTGTGCGTGTCGATCATGTCCGGCACGGTAGAACTTCAACAGAACTCGAAGTCAAGGGCCGCGGTTCCGGTCGTCACACGCTCGTCGTCACACGCTCGTCGTCACGTCCCTCGTCGTCACACGCTCGTCGTCACACCAGGGCGTCCGGTTCGGCGAGACCGAGGTGGATCGCGCCGGCCCGGTCGAAGATGGCGGCGTTGGCCGAGATGTGCCCCTGCAGCGCCGACGCGTCGCGCAGGCACCGTCCGAGGGGATGGTTGGCGGGTACGAGGCTCGTTCCCGCCAGGTCGCCCGCAGCCCGGACCACCTCCACCCCCATCCGGTTCGCGGTCGCGTTGGCGACGGCCACGGAGACGCGCGTGGCCGCATCGAGCGGCCGCCCGGCGACGGCGTGCTCCCACAGGTCGGCGAGCGTCACTTCGGCGAGGTGCACCGCGGCTGCCCACCTGCCTTCGGCGGCCATCAGGGCCCGTCGGGCCGCGGCGTTCTCGGCGAGGGGCACGAACTCGGGCGCGGGCGCCTTGGTGGGCAACAACGCGGTGACCTCGTCGAGTGCTCGGCGGGCGATCCCGAGCTGCGTCGCCGCCACGGAGGTGCCGATCACCCAGTTCCCGTTGCCGACGGTCCACGCGTGCGGATCGGTCCGGTGCGGCGACGCGATGCCGGTCCGGTACGTCCATGCCGCGGGGACGCGCTGCTGCTCGATCGTCAGCGTGTGGCTCCCGGTCCCCCGCAGCCCGATCGAGTCCCAGGTACGTTCGATCCGGGCGCGGTCGGCGGGCACGAGCACCCAGCGCAGCTCGAACGGCAGCTCCCCCTCGGCGGTGCCGTCGAGCGGGAGGACCGCGAGACCGCCGAGCCAGGTCGCGCCGTCGCACCCGCTCACGAAGTCCCAGCGCGCCTGCACCAGGTATCCGTCGTCCGCGGGGGTGAGGGTCCCACCGCCGGCGATCGACGCGGCGACGGCCGCGCGAGGGTCGGCCAGGACCTGGGTGGACCACGTCGGGTCACCGCCGCTGGCGAGTTGCCCCAGGACCGCGGCCCCCTGCGTGACGACCCAGCCGAGTGACGCCTCGTGACGGGCCAACGCGAGCCCGTTCCGGAACCACTCGAGCGGCGTCCGGCCGAGACCGCCGAGGTCGGTGGCGACGAGCTGTCGGAACAGACCGCTGGTCGCGGCGAGCTCGTACAGGTCGCCCGGGATGCGGCACGCATCGGACAGCTCCGCCGTTCGGCGATCGGCCTCGTCGCCGAGCGCGGCCAACGTTCCGTGGAGGCCGTGGTCCGAGCGGTCGACCAGGTCGTTCGTCATGGACCCGAACGTAGGGGTCCCGACGCACCGCGGCGTCCCGGAGGACCGGGAGCCCCACTGGTGGATCTCCGGGATCCCCGCCGGTTCCCGACGAGTGCCGGGCCGATCCCTGTTGGACGACGCGGCGCGGTCCGCGTACGCTCGTCGGAGTGAGGACAGGTCGGCGATTTCGGTGCCCCGGGCGGACCCGGGGACGATGACGCCACCCAACGGCGCGTCCCGACCGAGGGGTCCGTCCGGGGAGTGCCACCCCGCCCCCGCACGCTGACA
>SKSP01000469.1 GCA_007122945.1 Ilumatobacteraceae bacterium
CCGCCGGGGTGTCGCTCACCGCCCAGCAACCCGAGGTCAACATCGTGCGGACCGCCATCGAGGCGTTGGCCGGGGTGCTCGGCGGCACGCAGTCGCTGCACACCAACTCGATGGACGAGGCCCTCGCCCTGCCGACCGAGAAGGCGGCCCGGATCGCGCTGCGCACCCAGCAGGTGATCGCCCACGAGACCAACGTCGCCCACGTCGCCGACCCGCTCGGCGGATCGTGGTACGTCGAGGAGCTGACCGACGAGATGGAGCGACAGGCCGAGGAGGTCTTCGCCCATCTCGACGACCTCGGCGACGGGTCGATGCTCGAGGGATGCATCCGGGGCATCGAGGAGAACTGGTTCCAGGGTCGCATCGCCGACTCCGCCTACGACCTCGAGCGGTCGTTCAACGAGGGGCGCCGCACGATCGTCGGTGTCAACCGGTTCACCGACGGCAACGACGACGAGGCGATCCCGGTGCTGCAGATCACCAACGAGGACGAGGCCCGCCAGCGCAAGCGGCTGCAGCGGGTCCGCGAGCAGCGCGACCAGTCCGCCGTCGACGCCGCGCTCGCGAAGCTGCGCACCGAGGCCGCCGATCCCGAGATCAACCTGATGCCCACGCTGATCGAGGCGGTGAGCGCGTACGCGACACTGGGCGAGGTGATGGCGGCGATGGCCGACGTCTTCGGCAAGCACGTCGAGGTACCGGTCATCTGACCGGCCGCCACGTGACAGCGAAAGCACAGTGAGAGCGAGGAGATCGAGATGACGGAGTTCGAGCGGGTCGGTGTGGTCGGTTGCGGCCTGATGGGGTCGGGCATCGCCGAGGTGTGCGCTCGCGCCGGCCTCGACGTGATGGTGCGCGAGATCGACGAGGAGGCCGCCGAGCGAGGTCGGGCGCGGCTGGTGAAGTCGCTCGACCGCGGGCTCAGCTCGGGCAAGCTGACCGAGGACGAACGCGACGCGGCGGTCGCCCGGCTCGGCTTCACGACCGACCTCGGCGACCTCGCCGACCGTCAGCTCGTCGTCGAGGCCGTGGTGGAGGACGAGGCGCTCAAGACCGAGGTGTTCGCCACGCTCGACAAGGTCGTCACCGACGACACCGCGATCCTCGCCAGCAACACCAGCTCGATCCCGGTGATGAAGCTCGGCATCGCCACCGAGCGCCCCGAGCAGGTGCTCGGCATCCACTTCTTCAACCCGGTGCCCGTGCTCAGGCTGGTCGAGATCGTCACCAGCCTGATGACGTCGCCCGAGACGGTGCAGCGCGCCGACACGTTCGCCGTCGACGTCCTCCACAAGCGGGTGATCAAGAGCCAGGACCGCGCCGGCTTCGTCGTCAACGCGCTGCTGATCCCCTACCTGTTGTCGGCGATCCGCATGCTCGAGTCCGGCTTCGCGTCCGCCGACGACATCGACACCGGCATGGTCGAGGGCTGCAGTCATCCGATGGGGCCGCTGCGCCTCACCGACCTGATCGGCCTCGACACGACCCAGGCCGTCGCCGAGAGTCTCTACGAGGAGTTCAAGGAGCCGCTCTACGCCCCACCGCCGCTGCTGTCGCGGATGGTCGAGGCCGGACTCCTCGGCCGCAAGACCGGCCGCGGGTTCTACGAGTACGGGGAACGGCGATGAGTGCCGGGCGCGTGCTCGTCGCCAAGGTCGGCCTCGACGGGCACGACCGGGGCGTCAAGGTGGTCGCCCGGATCCTGCGCGACGCCGGGTTCGAGGTGGTGTACACGGGGCTCTTCCAGACGCCCGACACCGTCGCCGCGGCCGCGGTCGACGAGGACGTCGACGTGATCGGGCTGTCGATGCTGTCGGGCGCCCACATGACGCTCGCGCCGATGGTGGTCGACAAGGTGCGCGAGCGCGGCGTCGACATCCCCGTCGTGGTGGGCGGCATCGTGCCCGATGCCGACCGGGCGCCGCTCGCCGAGGCCGGTGTGGCCGCCGTGCTCACGCCGGGTGCGAGCGCGAGCGAGGTCGTCGAGACGGTCCGCCGCGTCGTCGAGGGTCACGCCCAACCGGCATGAGCGACGAGACGTCCGAGTTCGTCGTCACCCTCGATCGCGCCGGCCGTGGGCCGGCCGGGCACCCGACGCGACCCGAGATCCGACTGCTGTCGCCCGACTTCTACGACCGCTTCGACGAGCTGACGACGTGGATGCGCGCCGAGGCGCCGTTCTACTGGGACGACGCCACCGGGATCTGGGGTGCCGCCGCCCACGCCGACGTCACCCGGATGAGCCGCGACTACCGGGTGTTCTGCTCCGGCCAGGGCTCGCGGCCGGAGAGCTCGGTGCCGTCGATGATCAACACCGACCCGCCCGACCACACCCGCCGCCGGCGCCTGGTCGGGGCCGGGTTCACCCCTCGGCGCGTCGCCGACCACGAGCCGTACCTGCGGCGCAAGGTGACCGAGCTGATCGACGCCGTGATCGACCGCGGCGAGTGCGACGTCGTCGCCGACATCGCCACCCCGTTGCCGATGTACATGATCGGCGAGCTGATGGGGCTCCCCGAGGGCGACCACGCCCAACTCCTGCACTGGTCGGACCTGTTCGCCACCGGCGGTGACGAGATCCGCGACGAGGTGATCGCGGCGGTCACCGAGTTCAACACCTACATCATGGCGAAGGTGGCCGAGCGTCGCGGGGGCGACGCGGACGATCTCGTCAGCCTGATCGTCAACGCCGACTTCGACGGCGAGCCGCTGGCCGACGTCGACGTGATGTTCGAGACGATGCTCGTGCTCGTCGGTGGTGACGAGACGACCCGTCACGTGATCTCGGGCGGGGTCGCCGCGCTGCTCCAGCACCCCGATCAGCTCGCCGCGCTACGCGCCGACATGGCGCTGCTGCCGAGCGCGATCGAGGAGATGCTCCGGTGGATGACGCCGGTCCGCAACATGAACCGGACCGCGACGTGCGACGTCGAGATCGCCGGCCAGCAGGTCCGCGAGGGTGATCGCATCCTGTTGCTGTACCCGTCGGCCAACCGCGACGAGGCCGTCTTCGACGATCCGTTCCGCTTCGACATCGCCCGGACACCGAACGATCACGTCGCGTTCGGTGCCTACGGGAGGCACCACTGTCTCGGCGCACCGCTCGCCCGGCTCGAGCTGCGGATCCTGTTCGAGGAGCTCCTCACGCGCCTCGACGACATCGAGCTGGCGACCGATGCCGAGCTGCCCCGCCGGCGGGGCAACTTCGTGCTCGGGTACGAGTCGGTGCCGATCCGGTTCCGGCCGGCCTGAACCGGTCCGGCCTGAACCGGTCCGGACCCAGCGGGCGCAGCGCGGATCAGCGCGGGGTCAGCTCGGCGCGGTACCAGACCCGCCCGATACCGCACTCCTCGGTCGCGGGTGCGTCGATCACGATCGTCGCGCCGAGCGCCGTCACGTCCACATCGCCGTCGGCACCGATCTCCACCGCGTCGTCGAACAGCGCCATGGTGAGCGCGGTGGTCCGCGGGACGTCGTTGCACGGTGGGACGATCGTCTCGCTGTCGGCGGCGCCGAACGGCGTCCCGTCCACGACGGTCAACGGGATGTCGAGCGTGTCGGGGATCGTGAGGCGCAGGTCCGTGCCGATCGTGGCGTCGCCGACGTTCGGTGCCGACCCGCACAACCCGTCGAGGCCCGAGCACCCGATCTCGGTGAGCGACACGGCATAGGTCCCGGCGATGTCGAGCTGACCGAGGTCGAAGCTGATCGACAGCGGGAACAGCTCGTCGAGCTCGCCGAGGAACTCGTCGACCTCCTCGAGCTGGGCTTCGAGCTCGGCGATCTCGGCCTCGAGCAGCGCCCGCTCGGCCTCGCCGACCGCCGCCGCCTCCTCGAGCTCGGCGAGTGCGGCATCGCGCTCCGCGATCAACTCGGCCCGTTCTTCCGTCAGCTCGTCGCGCTCCTGGGTCGTCGCGAGGAGCGCCTCCCCGAGCTCGTCGGCCTCGGCCTCGGCCGCGTCGGCGCGGTCGCGCTCGGCCTGCAGCTCCTCGCCGGTTGCGTCGACGTCGTCCTCGGCCGACGACGCCCGCACGAACCCGACGATCGTGCCCGCGATGCCGGCCAGGGTGAGCACGACGAGGATCGCGACGAGTGCCTTCGCTGAACCCGGCCACGGCTGCTTCCCGTCGCCGGGCGGGGCGGTGGCGGGGTCGTCGACGACCGGTGGCGGTCCCGTCGTCGCGAGCGGTGGCGGTGGTGCGGCCGCAGGTGGCTCGGGCGGTGGCGGTGCATCGCTCGCCGCCGGTTCGTCGGGTGGTGGTGTCGGTACCGCGCTCGTCGCGTCGTCGTCGCCGGGAGGCGGCGGCGTCATCTCCTGGATCTCGGGCGGCTCGTCCGCCGCCTGGGCGTCCTCCGACCCGCCCGGTTCGTCGGGTGGTGGGGGTGCCCCGTCCGACTCGTCGGGTGGGAGCTCGTCGTCGCGATGATCCGACATGACCGTCACACTACGCAACCGCCGGCCACCAGTGCGTCGTCCGAGCATCGCAGGGTTCGTCTCGGCCCGTCCTCGCTCGGCGGACGGATGCGCCGACACGAATCGTCGGGCGGGTCAGCGGTCGGGTGGGGTCAGCGGCCGGGCGGGCGGTGGTGGCGGATCGGCCGGGTGACCCGGAACGCCTCGGGGAACGTGGACCACGGTGGCCCGGCGCTGATCCCTCCGTCGACGACCAGCTCCTGGCCGGTGATCCACACGGACTCGTCGGAGGCGAGGAACAACGCTGCCGCCGCGAGGTCGTCGGGTTCGCCGACCCGACCGAGCGGCTGATCGGTGGCGGCCGCGTCGCGCATCGCGGCGAGTTGCTCGGTGTCGGCGTCCGGTCGACCGTAGGCGAGCGGCGTCGCCACGAAGCCGGGGGAGATCGCGTTGCACCTCACGCCTGCCGACCCCAACTCGAGCGCGACGCTCCTCGTGAGGTGCACGACGGCGGCCTTCGCCGCGGCGTAGAGGTGCGGCGACCACCCGCCCCGATGGGCGGCGACGCTGCCGGTGTTGATGATGCTGCCGCCGCCCTGGTCCATGAGGAGCGGCGCGGCGTGCTTGACGCCGAGGTACACGCTCTTCACGAGCACGTCGAACGTCAGGTCGAAGTCGGCGACCGACGTCTCGGAGATCGGGCCGAGCGCCCCGCCGAACCCGGCGTTGTTGAACAGCACGTCGAGTCGGCCGAACCGGTGCACGGCTTCGTCGATCATCATCGCCACGTCGTCCTCGACGCTGACGTCGACGCGCACCGCCGTCGTGCGTTCTCCGAGCCGTTCGGCCAGGGCGTGGGCGCGATCGCCGTCGAGATCGGCGATCACGACCGACGCGCCCTCGGCGACGAACCGCTCGACGGTGGCCGCGCCGATCCCGCTCGCCCCACCGGTCACCACGGCGACCCGGTCGGCGAGCGCTCCCGTCATCCGATGAACTCGATCCCGGTCACGATGCCGTCGTCCACGGTGACGTTGACACGGTTCGGGACGAAATCCATCGTCAGCACCTGGTCCTCGCCGTCGAGGACGGCGATGCGGAACTCCCAGCCCTCGTCCTCGACCACCTCCTCTGCCTCCTCGACCGGCAGCCCGACGATCAGCGACTCGTCGAACTCGCCGAGCTCGACGTCGTCGGCGGGCGCGGTGGCGGGCGGATCGTCGGCGTCGTCGTCGTCGCCGCACGCCGCCAATCCGAGGCCGAGTGTGAGACCGACGGCGACGAACGTCGCCGCGGGGCGGGTCCGGCGGGTGGCGGTCGGTGAGTGGGTTCCGGAAGTCATGGTTCGGGTTCGCATATCGGGTTCGACGCCAGCGAGTCTCGCGTAGTTCCCCGGCGCCTACGATCATCGGGTGCCCCGTCGCCGCTCCACCTCGACCTCGAACTTCGGTGCCGGCGCCCGCGAGGGACACGACGCGAGTGCGTTCTACGCCCGCTTCCGCCCGCCGGAGATCTCCGACGACGACCGGGTGCTCCCACCGGGGCCGGTCGAGGAGCCGTTCGTGTGCGGCGATGCTCGCCGCATGAGCACGCTCGCCGACGGGTCGGTCGCCCTCGTCGTCACCTCGCCGCCGTACTTCGCCGGCAAGCAGTACGAGGAGGAGCTCGAGCGCGAGGGCGTCCCGTCGTCGTACCTCGAGTACCTGCAGATGCTGACCGACGTGTTCGCCGAGTGCACCCGCGTGTTGGAACCCGGCGGACGCATCGCGGTCAACGTGGCCAACCTCGGCCGCAAGCCCTACCGCAGTCTGGCGGCCGACGTGATCCGCATCCTCGAGCACGATCTCGGTCTGCTGCTGCGAGGCGAGCTCGTGTGGCAGAAGGGTGAGGGCGCCACCGGGTCGTGCGCATGGGGGTCGTTCCGCAGTCCGTCCAACCCGGTGCTGCGCGACCTGACCGAGCGGGTCGTGGTCGCCAGCAAGGGCCGCTTCGATCGGGCCCGCACGGCGAGGCAGCGCGCCGAGGAGGGCCTCCCGCACGAGAGCACCTTGACCGCCGAGGACTTCATGGCCCTGACGCTCGACGTGTGGTCGATCCCGCCCGAGAGCGCGAAGCGGGTCGGGCACCCGGCGCCGTTCCCGGTCGAGCTGCCCGAACAGCTGATCCGGCTGTACACCTACGCCGACGACCTCGTGCTCGACCCCTTCATGGGGAGCGGCTCCGCCCTCGTGGCGGCCGCCCGACTCGGTCGGCGCTACGTCGGGTACGACCTCGATCCCGAGTACGTCGAGATCGCCCGTCGACGGGTGGACGACGAGTTGGCGCGACTCGAGGGCGCTGATCCCGCCCCGCTGCGCGTGGAGGCCGAGCTCGACGGGCCGAACGCGACCCGGCTCGCGACCCAGGTCCTGACCGAGGCCGGGTTCGATCTCGTCCCGACCCGGCGGGTGCGCGGCACCGGCACCGCGGTGACCTTCGTGGGGACCGACCAGCGTGGTGGCACGTGGCACCTCGACGTCGCGGGCGGGTTCACCACGCACCGGGGCGGACTGCAGCGGACCGATGTCGTGTGGCGCACCGTCGGCCGAGCGGCGGCGGTGCGCGGACGGGCCCCGGACGTGCCCTTCGTCGTGTTGACCACCGACCTGCCGGCGCGCCGCAGCGACCTGGACCTGGCGATCCGCGCCGCCGGCCCGGCGATGTGCACCGACGTGGTCGACCTGTTCGACCCGGCGGCGCGCGAGCGGCTGACGCGCTACGGGGCGGGCGAGCCCGCCCCGTTGCCCGGTTTCTGGGCACCCGACGAGATCCATCGCTCGGCCACGCTGCCCGGCTTCCGGGCGCGGTCATGAGCGCGACCCGCCCCGACCGCCGGAACACGCTCCCGCTGTGGGCGCAGGTCCTCCACGACCTGCGCGAGCGGCTGGCGGCCGGCGAGTTCGAATCTGGTTTCCCGACCGATCACGAGTTGATGGACACCTACGACGTCAGCCGGCACACCGTCCGCGAAGCCGTGCGCCGTCTGCAGGACGAGGGCGTGCTGACCCGCGAGCGCGGGCGCGGCAGCTTCGTGCGCCAACCCCACCTCCAGCAACCGCTCGGCCCGTTGTACAGCTTGTTCCGCTCGATCGAGGACCAGGGGTTCGAGCAGCGCAGCACCGTGCTCGACGCCGTCGAGACCACCGACGAGGTGGCCGCCGAGCAACTCGACGTCGAACCGGCCACGCCGCTCGTGCACCTGCGCCGGGTGCGCTACGCCGACCAGGTGCCGATCGCCGTCGACGACCTGTGGCTGCCCGCGGCCGTCGGGCGACCGCTGCTCGACGCCGACCTCGAGCACACCGCCGTGTACGCCGAGTTGGAACGCCTCGCCGGGGTCCGGCCGGCGGCCGGCTGGGAGCGGATCCATCCCGGGCTCCCCGACGTCGAGGAGTGCCGCCTGCTCGGCATCGACCCCGACCAGGCCGTGTTCGTCGTGGAGCGCCGGACGACGGCAGCGGACGAGACGCCGATCGAGTGGCGTCGCACGGTCGTCCGCGGCGACCGCTACACGTTCATCACGACCTGGGGCGGCCACGCCGCCGCCGACCCGGGCTTCACCCCCCGCCCCTAATGGGAGCCCCCCCAGCCCC
>SKSP01000559.1 GCA_007122945.1 Ilumatobacteraceae bacterium
GGACGCCAACACGCCGACGCTCGACGAGGTGCTCGATCGCGCCGCCGGGCGGGCCGGCGGGCATGTTCCGCTCGACGACGCCGTTGCCGCCGTACGAGCGGACCGCGACGCGCGGTGATCGTCGTCGACGCGAGCATCCTCGCCACCGGACTGGCCGACGACGGTCCTGACGGCGATCGAGTGCGGGCGCGTCTGCGGGGCGAGCAACTCGTGGCGCCCCATCTCGTCGACGTGGAAGTCAGCTCGGTGTGGCGCCGGCTCGTTGCCGCCGGCGCGCTCGACGAGCGGCGCGCGTCGCTCGCGATGCATGACCTCGAGTCGCTCCGGCTCGAGCGCGCAGCCCACCGGCCGCTGCTGGCCCGCTGCTGGGAGCTGCGAGGAAACCTGACCGTCTACGACGCTTCGTACGTCGCGCTCGCCGAGTTGATGCGAGTCGGGCTACTGACCGGCGACGCACGACTCGCGAACGCGCCCGGGATCCGCTGTGACGTCGAGGTGATCTGACCCCGATCCGGACGCGCCCCGTCCCGTGCCGCCGGAGGCGCGCGGCCGAGTGGTGGCGCGCGGAGGGCGGCTAGCGTGCGGCGGCGATGCGGATCTCGGAGCGGGTCGACAACGCGGTGCGCGCGATGGGCGAGCTGGCGATCGTCGACGAGGGCGTGGCGGTGAAGGCCGAGACGATCGCGACCCGCCAGTCGATCTCGCTGAAGTACCTGCTCGACATCCTGCGGGACCTGAAGCGGGCCGAGCTGGTGCGCTCCAAGCGCGGCCCCGACGGGGGGTTCACGCTGTCGCGGCCGGCCGCGGAGATCTCACTGGCCGACGTGTTCCGGGCGGTCGACGGTCCGCTCGCGGACGTGCACGACGAGAGCCTCCGGGGTCTCGTGTACCCGCCTCCCGCCGAGCAGTTGCCACTCGTGTGGATGGCGATCCGGGCGAGCCTGCGCCGGGTGCTCGAGACGGTGACGGTCGCCGACCTCGTGTCGGGTGAGCTGCCCGCTGACGTCGTGGCGCTCGCGGAGGAGTACCGCCGGACCACCGAGGAGCGTCACGGTGCCCGCTGACCCCGCCGCCGACGAGGGCACCGCGGCCGTGTACGCGCGCGAGCTCGCCGCGGCGGTCGACGCGGTGCGGGCGGCCTCGGCGCTGTGCTCTCGGGCCCAGGGCCGGTTGCTGGCCGGCGAGACGCTGACGAAGGGCGACGACAGCCCGGTGACGGTGGCCGACTTCGCCGCCCAGGCGGTGGTGTGCTCGGTCCTGGAACGACACCTCGGCGAGTTCGGGATGGTCGGCGAGGAGGACGCCGCCGAACTGGACGGCGCGCGTCGCGCCGCGCTGCTCGACGGCGTGGTCGGCCTGGTGCGGGGCGAGCTCGGGCCCGAGGTGGCGGCGACCGACGTGCTCGCGGCGATCGACCGCGGCGACGCCGTGACGTCGGCTGGCGTCACGTCCGAGCGCTACTGGACGCTCGACCCGATCGACGGCACGAAGGGCTTCCTGCGCGGCGACCAGTACGCGATCGCGCTCGCCCTGATCGAGCGCGGCGAGGTCGTGCTCGGCGTGCTCGGCTGCCCCAACCTGGCGAACCCCGACGGTTCCACCGGCGCGACGTTCGTGGCCGTCGAGGGTCGCTGCGACGTCGTCACCGCGGCCGGGACGTCGCCGGCGCGGGTGGCCGCGCCGACCTCGCTCGCCGACGCCCGGTTCTGCGAGTCGGTCGAGTCGGGCCACTCCGACCAGGGCGCCTCGGCCCGGGTGGCCGAGCTGCTCGGGATCCGCGCCGAGCCGTACCGGATCGACAGCCAGTGCAAGTACGCCGCCGTCGCCCGTGGCGATGCGTCGATCTACCTGCGCCTGCCGACCCGCCCGGGGTACGTCGAGAAGATCTGGGACCACGCCGCCGGGATGTTCGCCGTCACCCAGGCCGGCGGTCGGGTCACCGACGTGACCGGCGCGCCGCTCGACTTCTCCCGGGGCGCCCGCCTGGAGGCCAACCGCGGCGTGATCGCCACCGACGGCCGCTACCACGACGAGGTCGTCGCCGCGGTTCAGCAGATTCTCCCCTAAGACGGTGGACAATACCGACGAACAGTCCTAGCCTCGCCCGGATGGCGACGACGGCGACGACGGCGGCGACGGTGATCGAGGGTGCCCGGTTGACGCACCTCCAGCGGCTCGAGGCCGAGGCGATCCACATCATGCGCGAGGGGGTCGCCGAGAGCGAGCGCCCGGCGATGCTGTACTCGGTCGGCAAGGACTCGTCGGTGCTGCTGCACCTGGCCCGCAAGGCGTTCTTCCCGTCGCCGCCGCCGTTCCCGCTCGTCCACGTCGACACCACGTGGAAGTTCCAGGCGATGTACGCCTTCCGCGGCGAGCGGGCGGCCGAGGCCGGGATGGAGCTGGTGGTGCACCAGAACCCCGACTGCGTCGCCCAGGGGATCAACCCGTTCGACCACGGCTCGGCGCTGCACACCGACATGTGGAAGACCGAGGGCCTCAAGCAGGTGATCGACGCCCACCGGTTCGACCTGTGCTTCGGCGGGGCGCGCCGCGACGAGGAGAAGTCGCGCGCCAAGGAGCGGGTGTTCTCGGTACGTTCGCCGCAGCACCAGTGGGACCCGAAGCGGCAGCGGCCCGAGCTGTGGAGCGTCTACAACGCCCGGCGCCGGCCGGGCGAGACGCTGCGGGCGTTCCCGATCTCGAACTGGACCGAGCTCGACGTGTGGCAGTACATCCACCTCGAGCAGATCCCGATCGTGCCGCTGTACTTCGCCGCCGAGCGGCCCGTGGTCGAGCGCGACGGCGTGCTGATCATGGTCGACGACGACCGCATGCGCCTGCACCCCGGCGAGGTGCCGATGACGAGGAAGGTGCGGTTCCGCACGCTCGGGTGCTACCCGTTGTCGGGCGCGATCGAGAGCGCGGCCGACACGCTGACCGGGATCATCCAGGAGATGCTGCTGGCGACCACGTCGGAGCGTCAGGGACGGGTGATCGACTTCGACGGCGCGGCGTCGATGGAGAAGAAGAAGCAGGAGGGCTACTTCTGATGGATTCGACGACGGTTCTCCGATCGGCGATGAGCACGAGGAGCTTCTGATGGCGCACGCCTCCGAGCTGATCGCCGACGACATCGAGGCGTACCTCACGTCGCACCAGTACAAGAGCCTGCTGCGGTTCATCACGTGCGGCTCGGTCGACGACGGCAAGAGCACGCTGATCGGCCGCCTGCTGTACGAGTCGCACCTCGTGTTCGAGGACCACCTCGCCGCGCTCGCCGCCGACTCGGCCAAGGTCGGCACCCAGGGCGGCGACCTCGACTTCGCGCTGCTGCTCGACGGGCTGTCGGCCGAGCGCGAGCAGGGCATCACGATCGACGTCGCGTACCGGTTCTTCTCGACCGAGCAGCGCAAGTTCATCGTCGCCGACACGCCCGGTCACGAGCAGTACACCCGCAACATGGTGACCGGCGCCTCGACGGCCGACGTCGCGGTGATCCTCGTCGACGCCCGCAAGGGCGTGCTCACCCAGACCCGCCGGCACAGCTTCCTGGTGTCGTTGCTCGGCATCCGCCGCGTCGTGGTGGCGGTCAACAAGATGGACCTCGTCGGGTTCGACGAGGAGATCCTCGACGCGATCCGCACCGAGTACCTCGACTTCGCCGGGCGGATCGGTCTCGACGACGTGACGTTCATCCCGCTGTCCGCGCTGCGCGGCGACAACGTCGTCGAGCCGAGCCCGAACACGCCGTGGTACCACGGCCCGACGCTGTTGGGGTACCTCGAGACGGTGGCGGTCGACGACGACACCGCCACCTTGCCGTTCCGGATGCCGGTGCAGTGGGTGAACCGTCCGGACCTCGACTTCCGCGGGTTCTCCGGTCGGATCGTCGGCGGCACCGTGCGGCCGGGCGACCCGGTGCGCGTGCTGCCGGCCGGCACGACGAGCACCGTCGCCCGGATCGTCACGATGGACGGCGACCTCGACGAGGCGGTCGCCGGCCAGTCGGTCACCCTCACCCTCGCCGACGAGATCGACGCCAGCCGCGGCGACGTGATCTGCGCCGGCGACGCGCCCTGCGAGGTGGCCGACCAGTTCGAGGCCCACGTCGTGTGGATGCACGAGGACGCGATGCTGCCCGGCCGGCCGTACCTGATGAAGATCGGCACCCGCACCGTGGGCGTGACGCTCGGGCACCCGAAGTACCGGATCGACGTCAACAACCTCGATCACCTCGCGGCCACCACCCTCGAGCTGAACGAGATCGGCGTGTGCAACGTCTCGACCGACCGGCCGATCCCGTTCGACGCCTACACGGGCAACCGCGACATGGGCGGCTTCGTGATCATCGACCGCCAGACCCAGAACACCGTCGGCGCCGGCCTGCTGCACTTCGCGCTGCGCCGCTCCCACAACATCCACTGGCAGGACGTGCAGGTCGACAAGGCGGCCCGCGCCGACATGAACCTGCACCGCCCGGGCGTCGTGTGGTTCACCGGCCTGTCGGGGTCGGGCAAGTCGACCGTCGCCAACGTGGTCGAGTCGAAGCTGCACGCGATGGGGGTGCGCACCTACCTGCTCGACGGCGACAACGTGCGCCACGGGCTCAACCGCGACCTCGGCTTCACCGACGCGGACCGGGTCGAGAACATCCGCCGGATCGCCGAGGTGGCCGGGCTGATGGTCGACGCCGGCCTCGTCGTGCTCACCGCGTTCATCTCGCCGTTCCGCGCCGAGCGCCAGCTGGCGCGCGACCGGGTGGAGCCCGGCGAGTTCGTGGAGGTGTTCGTCGACACGCCTCTCGAGGTCGCCGAGGAGCGCGACCCGAAGGGCCTGTACCGCAAGGCCCGCGCCGGCGACCTGGTGAACTTCACGGGGATCGACTCGCCGTACGAGCCGCCCGAGGCGCCCGAGGTGCGCGTCGACACGACGGCGCTGAGCCCCGAGCAGGCGGCCGATCTGGTGATCGACGCGCTGCGCTCGCTGCGGATCGTCCCGTAGGAGCCGGGCGGGGCGGTTCGGGGGACCGGCGATGGAGCTCGACGCGTGGATCACCCTCGTGGTGCTCGTGCTCGCGTTCGTCGTGTTCGCGACCGAGCGGGCGCCGGCCGCGCTGGCGATGGGCGGCGCCGTCGGGGTGCTGCTGCTGACGGGGGTGATCGACCAGGACCAGGCGCTGTCGGGGCTGGCGTCGAGCGCGCCGATCACCGTCGCCGCGCTCTACGTGTTGGCCGGCGCGGCGGCGGCCACGGGGGCGCTGTCGCCGGTCATCGACCGGGTGCTCGGCGACGGGTCGGGCGGCGAGCGTCGCCGGCTCGCCCGCCTGGCCGCGTCGGCGGCGGGGATGTCGGCGGTGCTGCCGAACACCCCGCTCGTCGCGCTCGTGGCGCCGCGGGTCGTGACGTGGGCGCGCCGCACGGGGAACCGGGCGTCGGTGTACCTGATGCCGCTGTCGTTCGCGGCGATCCTCGGCGGCGTCGTCACGGTGATCGGCACGTCGACCAACCTGGTGATCTCCGACCTGCTGCGCGCCACCGGCGACGAGCCGCTCGGCGTGTTCGAGATCACCTCGATCGGCCTGCCGGTGGCGGTGGTCGGCGTGACGCTGCTCGTCGTGGTGAGTCCGTGGCTGCTGCGCGACCGCTCGGCGTCGGCGCCCTCGATGGGCGACTCGGCGCGCCGCTACACGATCGCGATGCGGGTCGAGCCCGACGGGGCGGTGGCCGGCCGGACGGTGGAGGACGCCGGGCTGCGGCACCTCCACGGCGTGTTCCTCGCCGGCGTCGAGCGCGGCGGGCACGTGATCACCGCCCGGCCCGAGACGGTGCTCAGCGCCGGCGACACGTGCTACTTCGCCGGCGACGTGACCGACATCGTCGACCTGACCGACCTGCCCGGGTTGGAGGTGGCCGAGCGGCCGCACCTCGCCGGCGCCGGGGACCAGCTCGATGCCCGGCTGTACGAGGTGGTGGTCTCGGAGCGTTCCACGCTGGCCGGCTCGACGCTCGCCGACAGTGGGTTCCGGGGCCGGTTCGGCGCGGCGGTGCTGGCGATCCGCCGCCACGACGACGACCTGCCCGGCAAGCTCGGCACGCTCACGCTGCGCGCCGGCGACGTGCTGCTCGTGCTGGCCGGGCCCGACTTCGGTCGCCTGTGGGGCGACCACGGCGACTTCTCGGTGGTGGCGCCGCTGAGCGAGAGCCCGCCGGCCCGGCCCCGGCACGGGTGGGTGGTGATGGTGGCGATCGTCGCCATGATCGCGCTCGCGGTGACGGGGGTGTTGTCGCTGATGGAGGCCGCGCTGGTCGCGGCCGCCGCGCTGCTCGCGATGCGGGTGATCAGCCCGAACGAGGCGCGGCGGGCGATCAACCTCAACGTGGTGCTGACGATGGCGGCGTCGATCTCGGTCGGTGTGGCGGTGGCGACGAGCGGGTTGGCGGGGCACATCGCCGACGCGCTGGTGGCGGTCGGGCAGCCGTTCGGCGACGCCGGCGCGACCGTCGCCGTGCTGGCGGCGACGATGCTGCTCACCGAGCTGCTGTCGAACAACGCGTCGGCGGCGCTGATGTTCCCGGTGGCGATCGCGACGGCGGTCGAGGTCGGCCTGGATCCGCGCACGATGGCGATCGTGGTGCTGGTGGGCGCGTCGGCGTCGTTCCTCGCACCGATCGGCTACCAGACGAACCTGATGGTGCACAGCCTCGGGGGCTACCGGATGACCGACTTCCCGCGCCTCGGGCTGCCCTTGTCGATCGCCACGCTGGTGGTCGTCCCCCTCGCCGTTCACCTGCCCTGAGGGTCGGTTCCCGGATCGACGTCCCGGTCGATGTCCCGGTCGATGTCCCGGTCGATGTCCCGGTCGATGTCCCGGTCGACGTCCACGTCGATGTCGACCATCAGGCGGTCGGCGATCGCCTCCAGGCGGGTGCGCACGTCGTCCGCGGTCACGTCGTCGGGGAGTGCGACGGTGACGGTCGCCTCGAAGAGCGTCCCGCCGGCCATCGGTGCGTCGGTCGTGGCGGTCACGAGCTCCTCGATGTTGGCGCCGACGTCGGCGAGTGCGCCGGCGACGGCGTGGACGAGGCCGGGCCGGTCGGTGCCGACGAGCGAGATGACGAGCCGGGGACCGGCGACGGCCGGGCCCGGGTCGGTGCGCTCGACGGTGACGTGCAGCCCGGCGTCGCCGAGTGCGTCGAGGGTGGTCTCCAGCGCGCCGGCGGCCCCGGCGGTGATCGACACCTCGACGATGCCGGCGAACTTGCCGCCGAGGCGGGCCATCTGGCTGCGTTCCCAGTTGCCGCCGTGCTCCGCGACGAGCTGGGAGAGGCGGTCGACCAGGCCGGGCCGGTCGGCGCCGATCACCGTGAGCACGAGGTGGACGGGGTGCACGCTCGGGGAGCTCGCCATGCCGCTGACCGTACCGGCTGCGGTGCTGCGCTTCGTTCAGCGGATCCGCGAGCGGGTCACGGATCCGCTGAACGAGGCGTCGCGCGGCGCGGTCAGCGCCGTCAGCCGTCGGCGCCCGTGTGGGCGCGGCCGGTGAGGAGGGCGACGCCGAGGGTGACGAGCCCGAGGCTGAGCACGGCGTCGGCGCCGATGGCCAGACCGGCGATCTCGGGAACGCGACTCGCCGGGAACAGGATCGCGCCGACGGCGATCAGGCCGGCGTGGAACGGCGTGAGCAGTCGGGCCCGCCACGAGGCGACCGCCGCGACGACGAGGCTGAGCGGGAACAGGAGCCCGGGGAGCTGGAGCACGAGCACGGTCGCCAGGGTGTCCTGGTCGTTCATCCGCTCGATGCCGAAGTGGTCGACCATCGCCGTCTCCACGGCGTAGCCGGCGCCCGCGGCGGTCCCGATGATCCCGATGCCGAGGACGACGGCGGCGGTCCACGGCAGTGCCCTCCGGAGGCGTTGGGAGAAGCCGACGATGGTCAGCGCGAGTCCGATGGTCCCCCACATCAGCAGGATCGCCTGGGCCTCACGGGCGTCCGCGAGCCAGGCGACCGACGAGGCGAGGAGCAGGA
>SKSP01000313.1 GCA_007122945.1 Ilumatobacteraceae bacterium
CTGGATGGCGAACGACCCCGAGCCCCCGCCCGCACCATTGACCAGCAGCCGGCTGCCGGGCCCGGCACCGGCGGTGCCCTGCAGCGCGATCGGTCCGGCCTGCGGGATGGTCGAGGACTCCACGAACGACAGCTCCTTTGGCTTGACGGCGAGCGCCGACGCCGGAACGACCGCGTACTCGGCGAACCCGCCCTTGCGGATCAGGTTGTCGCCGTACGGTCATCCGAGGTCCTGACCGAGCCGTCGCATCGGCACCGACGTGTCATCAGGAACGACCGGATCGGGTCGTTCTCGGTGACACCTGTGATCTGCTGGGCAGATCGAACGGACGCGGGGTTGCCAGCGTTACGAGGACCTCGGCGCCGTGACGTTCCCGTTCACCGGGCTCGCTACGATCCTCAGAGCAGGTTGCCATGACGAACCCTGAGAAGCGCGGAAAGCGGAGCGGACCACCGTGACCAAGACCGGTTTGGGATTGGAAGGCCGCAACGTCGCGGTCGTCGGAGCTGGATCGGGCATCGGCTACGAGACGGCCATGCTCCTGGGACATGTCGGAGCCAACGTGGCCGCCGTCGACATCGACGCCGGCAGAGCTGCCGAGGTCAGCGCTGAGATCGTCGAACTGGGGGTTCACGGTGCAGCCGTCGGTGGCGACGTGACCGACGAGGACCAAGCGATCCGAGCGATCGACGAGGCAGCCGAGGCGCTCGGCGCGCTGGACGCCGTCGTGAACATCGTCGGTTTCGCTGCGTGGGTGAAGCTGCTCGACGTCGACGCTCACGTCTGGGACCTCGACATCCGCCGCAACCTCACCCACCATCTCTACGTGTCACGAGCAGCAGCTCGCCGCTGGATCGCCGACGGATCCGGTGGTGCCATCGCGGTCGTGGCATCGGTGAGTGGCATCTACGGCGCTCCGCACCACGCCGCCTACGGCGCTGCGAAGGCGGGCCTCATGGACCTTGTCCGGACGATGAGCCAGGAGTGGGGTCCCCATGGGATCCGCGTGAACGCGGTGGCACCCGACATGATCGCGACACCGCGGGTGGTGGCAGCTCGCGAGGCAGCCGGTGGTTCGGCCGACCGATCGTCGATCGATGAACGGCTCTCGCTCCGACGCGTCGGGCTCCCCAGCGAGATCGCCGGCCCGCTCGTGTTCCTCGTGTCCGATCTCGCGAGCTTCCTCACCGGTCAGACGCTCGTGGTCGACGGGGGGCACGATGGCCGCGTTCCCGCATGTGACCGGCACCTCGCGGATGCCCCGCGGCACCGGCGAGTGAGCGCTGATCCGTCACCGTGCGATTGAGCGGCCGACGCGACCGGCGAGCGCAGTCTCCCCGGTCGCCTGGTCAACGCCCGGTCGGCTTCCCTCCGACCCGGGCGCGGAAGGCGTCTGCGAGCATCGAGAGCTCGTCGAGTGCACGCTCGTGGCTCGAGGGGATCGACATCTGGAGTCGGAAGTCGGTGATCCCGTTCGCTGCCATCGACTCGACGGGCGCCATCGTGCGCGCGACATCGACACGTGAGTCGTCGTCGCGCTCGACGCGGAGCGCCCCGACGACGCCCAAGGTCGACGGGTCTCGTCCGACAGAAGCCAACGCCTCCCGGATCCGGCGGACCCCCGGACCCGGGTCGGCCGCGTCGTCGCCCCACGGGATCCAGCCGGCACCGAAGCGGACGATCCGGTCGAGCACCCGGTCATTGACCCGGCCGCTCACCCAGATCGGCACGCCGCCCGCCTGCGCCGGCTTCGGGACGAGATAGATGCCGTCGAATGCGAGCCGGTCGTCAGCGAAGCTTGCAGGAGTGTCCCGCCACAGGGTGGTGACGACGTCGAGCGAGTGGTCGAGCAACCGGCCCCGCGAGCGATAGTCGAGTCCGGCCGCCTCGTACTCCTCCCGTTGCCAGCCGATCCCCACGCCGATGTCGAGCCGTCCGCCCGAGAGCGAATCGAGCGTGGCCAGATGCTTCGCGAGCACCGCCGGGCGCCGGAGCGCTGCCAGCAGGATGGCGGTCGCGAGCCGAACCCGTCGGGTGCGTCCCGCGATGACCGCGAGGGTCGCGAGCGGGTCGAGCCAGACGCCGTCCGGTCCGGTCGGCTGTCGGCCCCCGGCGATGCCACCGGCCTCTGGCTTCGCGTACTCGTCGAGATGGTCGCCCATCACGACGTGGTCGGACATCACGACACGATCGATCCCCGCCTCGTCGATGACCTCGGCGGTGCGCAGGAAGTCGTCCCACGACTCGGGGACGACTGCGAAGAAGTTGCGGTGCATCACCGAGACCGTGGGCGAGCTCGCGTCGGGCAGCTGGTGGGGGTTCCCGGTCATGTCGGCCCCATCGTGCCGGTCCGGGTCTCCTCCATGTCGATCCACAAGAGACGGTCGGCGAACCTCCACCGTCCGTCGTCGATCACATAGGTGTCCTCGTACCGGATGTACATCACGTAGAGGCTGGTTTCGTCGCCGGTCCGGGTGAGGTGGTGCGCGGTGCAGTAGGCGAGGCCCGTCGCCCGGTCGCCGTCGATCGCGATGGTGTGCTGGGCGATCTGGTGGAAGGTCCGGGCGAACCGGTCGAGCCCCTGCAGGCGGGCGACGATCTCGGCGCGGCCGTCGAGCTGCCACAGGAGATCGCCGCTCTGCACCGAGGTCCGGCGCGCACGGAGGACGCCGTCGTCCGCGAACAGACGGGCCACCTCGTCGTAGTCCCTCGCATCGACACCGACGGCATAGTCGACCACGAGCGCCTCGATTGCCCGGACCGCGTCGATCTCTGCGCTCATGCAGCTCCGCCCCCTGCTCCGTCACCGTTCTCGATCGAGGTGTCCACCGATTCCTCCCATCACACGATCGGCCGCTTCCCCGATCGCCTCGGCCACTGCGGCACCGTAGCCTGCGGGCGGTTCGGCGATCCGCACGTGGACCCCGATGTTGAGGATCACCCGGCCGTCCGAGTCGCCGATCGCGCCGAAGACCATTCCGAGTGGCGCGGGCGCGACCGTGTCGACGAGCTCGCTCCACAGCAGCGTCCGACGTTGTGCGAGCTCGGGCAGCGCGGTGGCGAGCCGAGCACGGGTCGACGCGGCGACCTCATTGCCCGCCGCCGCAATGAGCTCCTGCAGCCGCGCGTAGTCGGTGAGACGTTCAGCGCCGACGCCGTGGTCGCGGAGATCGGCGAGCGCAGCGCGGATCGCGGCGCGCTCGGGCTCGGGGACTGGGACCGGCGCCCGGTCGAGCCACGCCGCGATGTCGACGTCCGATCGCCACGCGATGAACGGTGCGCCGAACGGCGCGCAGAACGGAACGGCGTCCGCGACGGTGGTGGGGACGTCATGACGTGACGGCTGTTGAACGGCCACGACGCAGATCTCGCCGGTCCGCTCGGCCGACACGGTGCACGCAGTGTTGAACTGGTCGGCCAGGCGCTGGGCCTCGGCGTCGGCCAACGCGACCGCGGGGTACGCCGTCTCAGCAGCGCGCCCGATTGCCACCAGGCGAGGACCCAGCCGATAGGACTTGTCGACCGGATGACGGACCAACCACCCCACGTCGGACAGCGTCGTCAGCAGGCTGTGCATGGTCGCGTGGCTGATCCCGAGCCGGGAGGCCAGCTCGGAGAGACGCTCGGGACGTCGGGGCTCGCGACTCATCGCGTCGACGACGGCGGCGACCCGGAGCACCGCCGACGACCTCCCCTTGGCGGCGGCCGCGTCGACACCCGTGAGGTCGGCGGCACTCACCGGGTCGCATCTCCCCTCGTGGTGATGTCGAGCGTGCTGGTGGTCGTCGTCGTGTTGCGGAGGGCTTGTTCGACGAAGCACCCCTGTCGGGCGAGGGCGACGACCGCTTCGACGTCGCCGGTCGGGCTCGGCGACGAGACAGTGATCTGGTACCGCACCTCGTCACAGGACGCCGCGATGTCACCGACGCGCACGCTGCCCGTGAGCGACCAGTCGATCTCGACCTCACAGGTTGCGTCGACGATGTCCACCTTGCGCACCCGTGCGTAGCGGAGCAGCTGGGACAGCACGCACCACCCGGCGGCGAGCGCGAAGTACCCCAGCGGCGTCGGCTCGGCGCCGGCACCGCCGAGCCCTGCCGGCTCGTCGCTGTGGACGGTATGGCCACCCGTCGTCCCGTACTTCAGTCCGTCCCGCTCGCCCGCCAAGCCGGTCGTGGCCCGCGTCGTCGTGCGCCATCGCCCCCGCTCGGCGTCATCGAGGACCTGGTCGATCGGCATCGCGCTCAATCCCTGCCCGGCCGGATGTCGGCCAGGAGATCGTCGGGGATGCGCCCGGCCAGAGCGGCATCGACGGCGTCGTCGCCCCATCGCTCGCGAACGAGCGCGAGCAGGCTCGGCGCCTTGGTGAGTTCGTTGCCACCCTCGACCGACCACGACTGGCCGGTCACCCACGCGGCTTCGCTCCCTGCCAGGAACCTGACGACCCCGGCGACGTCCTCGGGGACGCCGGTCCGTCCGAGCGGCTTCTCGTCCACGAACAACTCGATGATGTCGTCGCGCGCGAACAGCGCCCGTGAGTTGACGCTGTCGGTGCGGACGAGACCAGGACGCACGGAGTTGATGCGGACGCCGAGGTGTCCGTGCTCGAGAGCGGCCACCCGCACGAGCGCGTCGAGTGCGGACTTGCCGGCGCAATAGCCCGCCATGTACGGGAACGGGATCGACGCGGCGTCGGACGAGATGCACACGATCGAGCCACCGCCGGCCGCTGCCATCAACGGGGTCGCATGCCTGATCACGAGGTACGCCGACAGGGTGTTGTGCTCGAGATCCCCGATGAAGGTGCCCGGCGAGGTCAGCAACACGGGGCCCATGGTCCCTCCGCCGACCACCGGCACGGCGATGGCGAGCCCACCGCGTCGGTCGACATGGTCGAGGGCGTCGATCACCTCGGCTTCGACCTTCGCGTCGCCGACGAGGTAGTCGACGTCGACGTCACCGGCGGCCGAACGGATCCGGCCGACCGTGTCCTGCAGCGCTGTTTCGGTTCGGCCCATCAGGGTGACGCGGGCGCCGTCGGCGGCCAGCCGTCGGGCGATCGCGCTCCCGAGGCCACCCGCCCCGCCGGTCACCAGTGCTCCGGCCCCCGCCAGGGAACCGCGATCCTCGTCCGAGCTCACGCTCACTCCTCCCACGTCCGGCTTCCGGACTGATGTCAAGACGTCGACATGCCGACAGTAATCTTCGAAGTACGGAACGAAGGGTACGAATCCCGTGGCTGCTGCGTCAATCCGGTCGAACGGCCGTCAGCGACGAGGACCAGAGGCGCACGCGAGCACGGCGATTGAACGTGCTCGCCGTGGGGACTACCGTGCGTCGTCATTCCGAAGAGTTCTTTCAACATCCGGACCAGCGGGATGAACGACCGGGATTCGAGGTAGTGCGATGAAGTTCGGGGTCACGATGTTCGCCACCGATCGGACGGTCCTGCCGACTCGACTCGGTCAGCTCGTCGAGGAAGCGGGCCTGGACGCGATCTACCTGGGCGAGCACTCCCACACGCCGGTCGATCGGTCGAGCGCCTACCCGACCGGTGGCGAGCTGCCGGACGACTTCTACCGGTTCCACGATCCCGTCACCGCCCTCACCGCCATCGCCGCCGTCACGACCGACATCGAGGTCGGGGTCGGCACGTTGGTGATGCCGAGCCACGACCCGATCCACCTCGCGAAGCGACTCGCCACGCTCGACCATGTGAGCGGTGGTCGACTGGTGGTCGGCGTGGGCGCGGGCTGGAACCTCGAGGAGATCGCCAACCACGGGACCGACCCCACCCAACGCTTCACCGCCCTCCGCGAGCGCGTCGAGGCGGTCCGATGCATCTGGACCCAGGAGATCGCGGAGTACCGCGGCCGGACGGTCGAGTTTCGACCGATGTACCAGTGGCCCAAGCCGTTGCAGTCCCCGCACCCACCGATCTATCTCGGCGGGGCCGGGCCGACGAGCGAAGCGCGCGTCGTGGCCTACGCCGACGGCTGGCTCGTGAGCGGGCGGCACCTCGACGGCGACGAGCTGGCGCGCCGGTTCGCCAACCTGCAGGATCTCGCCGAGCAAGCCGGTCGCGATGCGATCCCGGTGATGATCCAGCAGGGCACGCCGACTCCCGAAGCGCTCGAGCGCTACCTCACGATCGGGCTCCGGGCGTGCACCCTGCGCGTCCATCCGGGTGACGAGCGAGAGGTCGCCGACCAGATTCACCAGATCGCGCGCCTGGTCGAGCCCTACCACGACGGCACCGCGTCCGGATGATCGAGGATCGATCAGGATCGTCCGACGTGATCCTCCGAAGAGCAGTGGCACGTGTGCGTCGAGGTCGCGGCCGAGCTCCTCGGCGATCTCGGATCGCTGTAGCGCCTGGCAGCCTGACCCACTGGAGCCAGGGCCAGCCGGGATGCCTGCCCCTGGAGCGAGCACTGAGGCGGTCGGTCAGACGATCGTGAGCCCGGGTTGGGTCGCCTTCGTGAAGGGCTCGATGACCGTGAAACGGCGTACGTCGAAGTCGGCCAGGGCCGGGTGTTCCTGGACGGCCTGCCAGAGATCGGAGTCCAGGTAGGCCTGCATGTCCTCGCTGTCGCGCCAGAGGTAGAGCGCGCCGTAGCGACCGGCGTCTGCATCGGCGAGCCAGATCTTGGCCAGGTTGCCCGGGATGTCAGCGAAGGACGGGACGAGCGGCTGGAAGAGCTCCAGCACCTCGTCCGGCGACGTGTCGGGGACCGTGAAGTCGACGAAGGCGTGCATCGTGCTGCTCCTTGTCTCGGGTCATGTTTCGGTGGCGGTGACTGCTGGAGCGGCCTCGAGGACGGCGCGGGCGATCGGCTCGACGGCGGCGAGGTCCTGGAAGGCGCCGGCGTGGCCACGTCCGGGGATCACGGCGAACTCGGCGCCGAGGTGCTGTGCGGTCTGCCGGGCGTCGTCGAAGAAGAGTTCCTTGTCGCCCATGTACACCAGCGTCGGGACGTCACCGGGTTCGGCGAGCTCCCAGGTGGCGACCGCGCCCCTCATCCAGGCGGCGACCGACCGGGGGTCGTTGTCCTTCTCGAGGAGGGCCCGCGTCGGCGGATCGACGGGACCGAAGGCCTCCCAGAACCTGGGCCAGTCGCCTGCCTCGAGTGCGTCGATCCACGTGCCGAAGACGGCATCGCGGATCTCCCGGGGCAGGTTGGGCGGGATGCCGCCGACGATGGTCGACAGTGTCCGTTCCGGGCGGGCGGCGGCCAGCGCGAGGGCGACGACGGCGCCGCCGGAGTACCCCCAGACGTGGCAGGTCGACGCGCTCTCTGCGTCGAGGACGGCCTCGAGGTCCGCGAGGTGGCCCTCGACGGTGTACTGGTCGGGGTCGGTCGGCTTGTCGCTGTCGCCGTGGCCGAGCAGGTCGAGGGCGACCACGCGGTAGTGCGTGGCGAACGCGTCGAGGTAGCCCATCTCGACCCACCGGTTGGCTGATTGCAGGACCCCGTGCACGAGCAGCAGGGTCGGGTTGCCTCGGTCGCCCGCCGCCCTGTACTGGATTCGGTGGCCACGTGATGTGATCTGCATCTGTCCTCCTTCCACGACCTCCTGTGTACGGCGGAGCACTTGCAGATCGCTTGAGGATCTGCCGGGTACCGTGGAGCGGTGACCGATCACGGCCTGTTCGTCGGCACCCTCGGCCCCTTGGTCGTGCAGCGCGACGGGCGTGACGTCCGGATCGGCAGCGGCAAGCAACGGCTCGTCCTCGGTGCGCTCGCGGTCGCTGGCCGTGCCCTGGCGAGAGATGAGCTCATCGAGGTCCTCTGGCGCGAGGAGGCTCCAGCGACCGCCATCGGCACCCTCCAGTCCCACGTCTCGCTCCTGCGAGCACAGATCGGATCCGAGGCGCTCGTCGACGTCGGCGGCGCCTATCGTCTGCAGCTCGGTCACGGCCAACTCGACGCCGCAGCGTTCACCACGTCGGTCGCCTCGGCGCGGTCGGCCCGAGAACGTGGTGAACGTGATGCAGC
>SKSP01000047.1 GCA_007122945.1 Ilumatobacteraceae bacterium
CGGTTGCGCGTGACCGCCGGTCCGATCGCGCGACCGACGGCGAAGGCCACTCGCGGGGGAGTCGCTTCGGGTTCGAGCAGACACGTGCACCACAACGACGTCGTCCGGATCCGCACCCCGTCCCGCTCGAGTCGAGCGAACGGACGGCGCCCGCGGATCCGCCAGATCAAGCCGAGAGACGGGCGCGGCCCTTGGCGCGACGGTTCTTGATGACCGCTCGGCCGGCACGCGTGCTCATGCGCGCCCGGAAGCCGTGCTTGCGGGCACGACGACGGGTGTTGGGCTGGAACGTACGCTTCACGCCGACCTCCTCGGCGCCCCGATTCAGCGGTGGGTCGGGGCAACTGGCTCTCGCGATCGAAACGGGTCCGCACCGCGCGACCCGACCCGTCAAGGCTACGGGAGCGGGCCATCGAGTGACAACCGGTCCGCGAACACGCTCCGTCCGTCCGGAACGCCAGAATCCGGCGGGACCGCGCCCTCCGGTCGGCGGCCGGTGTACCGCGGCGATCCCGCGTCGTGTTTCGGGCCACCGCGGTCGCGTGCTACGTTCGGTCACTCTCGATTTTTCGTTGTCCACACTGTGTGGACAAGGGTGTGGACGTCGTCCGGTCCCGTCGCTGGAGGTGCAGGTGAGAGACCAGGAAGAGGTGTGGACGGCCGTCGCCCAGCTGCTGCGTGCCCAGCTCACCGAATCCGTCTGGTTCTCCACCTTCCAGGACATCGAGCCGGTCGTCTCCGACGAACCCACGTTGCTCGTCCGGGTCCCGAGCACGCTCGCCCGTGATCGGATCCTGAACCGATACCTGCCGATGGTCACCGAGGCGATGAAGGAGCTGGGTTTCGGCGACCGCGACGTCGCGGTCGAGATCGCCACCGTCGCGGCGGACGCCGCCGACGCCTCCGATCTGATCGGATCGCCGGCCGTCATCGGCCCGGCCACCACGGGTCCTTCCACCGACGGCCGTCCACCCAGCGCGCCGGACGGGTTCCGTCCGACACCGGACGCGACGAACGGCCGTGACGACGCCGGTCTGAACCCGCGCTACGCGTTCGAGACCTTCGTCAAGGGCGCCTCCAACCAGTTCGCGCTCGCCGCCGCGCTCCGGGTCGCCGAGACACCCGCACGCTCGTACAACCCGCTGTTCATCTACGGCGCCGCCGGGCTCGGCAAGACCCACCTGCTGCACGCGATCGGGCACTACGTCCACCACAACTACCAGCACTACGAGGTGCGCTACGTCTCCACCGAGTCGTTCATGAACGAGTACGTCGACGCGATCCGTTCGAACTCCATGGCCGGGCTCCGGCGCCGTTACCGCGACATCGACGTGCTGTTGATCGACGACGTGCAGTTCCTCGAGGGCAAAGAGGGGCTCCAGGAGGAGTTCTTCCACACCTTCAACTCACTCCACGGCGCCAACAAGCAGATCGTGATCTCGAGCGACCGGATCCCCGACGCGATCCCGACCCTCGAGGAGCGCTTGCGCGGCCGCTTCAAGTGGGGGTTGATCACCGACATCCAGCCTCCCGATCTCGAGACCCGGTTGGCGATCCTCCGCAACAAGTCCGAGCGCGACCTCGTCGAGGTGCCGGCCGAGACCCTCGAGTTCATCGCCACGCACATCACCACCAACATCCGCGAGCTCGAGGGCGCGTTGATCCGCGTCACCGCGTACGCCAGCTTGAACCACGTCTCGATCACCACCGAGCTCGCCCAGCAGCAACTCGGCGACCTCCTCAGCGACACGACACCGCGGCCTCGCACCGAACAGGAGCTGCTCGACGAGATCGCCGGCTTCCTCGGCTTCGAGGTCGACGCCCTGCGCGGCAAGAGCCGGCAACGACCACTCGTCACCGCCCGCCAGATCGCGATGTACCTGTTCCGCGACCTCACCGACCTGAGCTATCCCAGCATCGCCCGACTGTTCGGCGGACGCGACCACACGACCGTGATCCACGCCGTCGAGAAGATCCAACGTCAGATGGGTGAACGCAAGCAGATCTACGAACAGGTCACCGACCTGCAACAGCGGTTGAAGTCCTGATGCGCGCGGAGCTTGTGGGTACGCCTGGGGACACACGGCCCGGTCCGGTGGACAACCCGACCTCGTCCACCGAACGACAGAGGTGTCATCCGCGCTCGGTGGACCACCGGGGCTCCCGTGTGGACAGCCACGGACGTTCTACGCTGGGACGACGGTCGGTCGTCCCCAATCCACACGACCTACTACCACCACTCATGTTCATGAACGCGCACCCGAGGAGAAGAGCAGCCCTGTGAAGTTCCGCTGCGAGCGAGAGATCCTGGCCGACGCACTCGCGACCGCGGGCCGAGCGGCGACCAGCCGGACCAATGCGCTCCCGGTGCTGTCCGGGTTGCGCCTCGACCTCGTCGGCGACGAGCTCACCGTGACCGGGACGGATCTCGAGTTGACGATCCGTCTGTCGGTCCCCGTCGGTGGCGACGTGGACGGCTCGGCGGTCGTCCCGGCCCGCCTCGTGGCCGACATCGTCAAGGCGCTCCCCGCCGGCGCCGTCGAGATGTCGCTCGGTGACGACGATCTCGCGATCAGCGCCGGCCGGACGCAGTTCTCCGTGCGCCCGCTCGCGTTGTCCGACTACCCGGCCCAGAGCGAACCCGACATCGAACCCGTCACGTTGTCGAGCGTCCAGGTCGCCGACGCGCTGCGTCAGGTGGTGCGCGCCGCGAGCACCGACGACGCCCGTGCGGTGCTGACCGGGGTGCTCCTGGCATCGGAGGAGTCGGGGGTGAAGATGGTGGCGACCGACTCCTATCGGCTCGCCGTCCGGGATCTCCCACCGACCTCGATGCTCGAGGCGGGCCAGAAGGTGCTCGTCCCGAGCCGTGCCCTCAAGGAGCTCGAGCGCATCCTGACCGGGGCCGAAGAGCTCCACGTTCGTCTCGGTGCCCGCGAAGCCGTGTTCGAAGCAGGTACCACGCGATTGACCACCCGCTTGATCGAGGGCGAGTACCCCAACTACCGGAACCTGCTCCCGCCGTCGTACCCCAATGTGCTCACCGTCGGCCGCGACGCGTTGCTCGACGCGTTGCGACGGGTCAAGATCGTCGCCCAGGCCCAGGATGCGACCCCCGTGCGACTGGTGCTCGGTGGCGACACCCTGCAGATCACGGCGATCACCCAGGACGTCGGCAACGCGACCGAGGAGGTCGACGCCAGCTTCGACGGCAGCGAGATGACGGTCGCGTTCAATCCCGACTACCTCGCCGCTGGTGTCGAGGCGGTCGAGGGCGACGAGGTCCTGCTGTCGGTGATCGACCCGATGAAGCCGGCGATCCTCCGAGGCCAGGGTCACGACGACTACCTGTACCTCCTGATGCCCGTCCGTGTGCCGTAGCGCACCCGGGCGCACGACGCCCACGTGATCGTCGACCGACTCGCCCTGCTCGACTTCCGGAACTATCGCGACGCGACGTTCGAACTCCATCCGGGTGTCACCGCCGTGCTCGGCGACAACGGCCAGGGCAAGACCAACCTCGCCGAGGCGTTGGCGTACCTCTCGACGTTGAGCAGCTTCCGCGGCGCGCCGACCGAGTCGCTCGTCCGCGACGGGGCCGACCTCGCCGTGATCCGCGCCGAGCTGCACGACGAGGACGACCGGACCTCGCTCGTCGAGGCCGAGATCACGACCGTCGGTCGCAACCGGGTTCAGGTCAACAAGCAGCGCCTGCCGCGCATCCGCGACCTCCTCGGGGTGGTCCGGGTCAGCGTGTTCTCACCCGACGACCTGGTGGTGGTCAAAGGTGGTCCGGGAGATCGCCGGCGATTGCTCGACGACGCGCTCGTCGCGTTGGCGACGAAGTACGACGCGCTCCGGCTCGAGCTCGACCGGATCGTCCGTCAGCGCAACACACTCCTGAAGCAGTCGGGGCCGAAGCAGTCCGGGTCGGGCCGGGTCGACCCTGAGGTGATCAGCACCCTCGACGTGTGGGACGCACGCCTGACGGAGGTGGGGGAACGCTTCGGTCTGGCCCGAGCGACGCTCGTCGAGCGCTGTGCCCCGATGGTGGTCGAGGCCTACGAACAGCTCGCCGGGAGTCCGACCTCCGTCGAGTTGACCTACGACCCGCCCTGGCGGGCCGTAGGTCTCGCCGAGGCGCTGCTGGCGGCCCGCGACGACGACCTGCGGCGGGGGATCTCGACCGTGGGGCCGCACCGCGACGAGGTGGGGTTCCGCGTCGGCGGGTTGCCGGCGCGCACCCACGCGTCCCAAGGGGAGCAACGCACCCTCGCACTCGCTCTCCGGTTGGCGATCCACCGCCTCGTCGCGGAGCGGACGGGGTCGACCCCGGTGCTGGTGCTCGACGACGTGTTGTCCGAACTCGACCCGCGCCGCGCCGAGGCCCTGCTCGGTCACCTCCCCTCCGGCCAGGTCGTCATCACGAGTGCCGCCGAGCTGCCGGCTGCTGCTCGACCCGACTCCGTGCTGCGCATCCACGACGGGGCGCGGGTCTGAACCGCACGGGGCTGGCGCGTGCGTGCCAGCTCACGTGGGCCGGGGTGCTCCCGGGACGACGATGTGCCAGGCTGACCCGATGACCGATCGCCGCTGGTCGTCCGCCGACGATCCCGTCCCGGTCACGGCGGCACTCGACGAGGTGTTGCGGTCGCTGCGGGGCACGGATCGCCGTCAGGTCGGCGGTGTCTTCGGCCGTTGGGACCAGGTCGTCGGTGAGGTCATCGCCGCTCACGTCCGACCGGTGCGGCTCGACGAGCGGGTGCTCGTGGTCGAGGTCGACGAGCCGGCGTGGGCGACACAGGTGACGTTCCTCTCCGACGACCTCCGAGCCCGCCTCCTGTCGGAGATCGGCGTCGAGGTCGACCGTCTCGAGGTGCGGGTCGCCGGGCGCGGGAAGCCCCGTCGGCGAGACACCCCGCTGGTAGACTGATCCTCGTTCGTGGAACCCGGTCACGGCCGCCGTCGGACCTCGTCGCGAGGGTCGTGCGCGAGGGTCGTGCCCAGGGGGTTCCACCGGGTTCCACCGCCGACGAAACGCCGCTCGACGGCCACATCACCACCGCCGCGACCACGGCGAGAACGACAGAGGTACGAGTGTCGACCGACACGAATGCAGCAGCAACCACACCAGGATCGAAGGGCCAGTACGGAGCGAAGGACATCCAGGTCCTGGAAGGCCTCGATCCGGTCCGCAAGCGCCCGGGCATGTACATCGGCTCGACCGGTCTCCAGGGGCTGCACCACCTGATCTGGGAGGTCGTCGACAACTCGGTCGACGAGGCGATGGCGGGCTACTGCACCCGGATCGGTGTGACGTTGCTCGCCGACGGGGGCTGTCAGGTGGACGACGACGGCCGAGGCATCCCGGTCGACCCGTACCCGTCGGGTCCGCACAAGGGCAAGAGTGCCGCCGAGGTCGTGCTCACGGTGCTGCACGCGGGCGGCAAGTTCGGCGGCGAGGGCTACAAGGTGTCGGGCGGTCTGCACGGCGTGGGCGTGAGCGTGGTCAACGCGCTGTCCGAGCGATTGCTGCTCGAGGTCGACCGGGACGGCCGTCGCTACCAGCAGGAGTACGCGAAGGGGGGCAAGCCGCAGGGCAAGCTGACCGACGTCGGCCCGACCCCCTCGCGCGGCCGCACCAGCGGGACCACGATCACGTTCTGGCCCGACCCGACCGTGTTCGTCGCCGAGGGAACCGAGTTCGTGGCGCGCACCGTGCTCGAGCGCCTCCAGACCATGGCGTTCTTGAACCGGGGTCTGCAGATCGTGTTCACCGATCAGCGCCCCGAGAAGGAGCAGACGGTCACCTACCAGTACCGCGGCGGCCTGATCGACTTCGTGAAGCACCTGAACGCCTCGAAGGACCCGTTGTTCTCGAAGGTCTGCCAGTTCGAGGAGGAGGACCCGAGCGACGGTCACGCCCTCGACATCGCGATCCAATGGAACACCGGGTACCACGAGGGCGTCCACGGCTACGCCAACAACATCTCCACCATCGAAGGTGGGATGCACGTCGAGGGCTTCAAGACCTCCCTGACGTCGGCCGTCAACAAGTACGCCCGCTCGCGCAACCTGTTGAAGGAGAAGGACCCGAACCTCACCGGCGAGGACATCCGCGAGGGCATCACGGCGATCATCTCGGTGAAGCTGCGCGACCCGCAGTTCGAGGGGCAGACGAAAGCCAAGCTGGGCAACGTGTCGATGCGGTCGTTCGTCCAGAAGGTCACCCACGAGCGGCTCGCCGAGTGGCTCGAGGAGAACCCGACCGAGGCCAACAAGGTCGTCAAGAAGGGGCTCGCCGCCGCGCAGGCCCGCGTCGCGGCCAAGAACGCGCGCAACGCGATCCGCCGCAAGACGGCCCTGTCGGGCGCCGGGATGCCCGACAAGCTGAAGGACTGCTCGAGCAACGACGCATCCGAGAGCGAGCTGTTCATCGTCGAGGGTGACTCGGCCGGCGGCACCGCGGTCGACGCCCGCTCGCCGCGCACCCAGGCGATCCTGCCGATCCGCGGCAAGATCCTCAACGTCGAGCGCGCGCGCGTCGACAAGATGCTGAAGAACAACGAGATCCAGGCGCTGATCACCGCCATCGGTGCCGGCGTCGGCGACGAGTTCGACGTGACCAAGGCGCGCTACCACAAGGTGATCGCGCTGTGCGACGCCGATGTCGACGGCAGCCACATCCGGACCCTGCTGCTCACGTTCTTCTTCCGGCAGATGCGCGAGATGGTCGAGGCGGGCTACGTCTACATCGCCCAGCCGCCGCTGTACTCCACCGAGGTGGGCAAGGAGAAGGTCTATCTCAAGGACGAGATCGCCAAGGCCGCGTTCCTCGCAGCCCGTCCGAACCACAAGAAGGAGTTCCAGCGTCTGAAGGGACTCGGCGAGATGGACTGGCAGGAGCTGCGCGCCACCACGATGGACCCCGACTCGCGGACCTTGTTGCAGGTCAACGTCGAGGAGGCGGCCGAGGCCGACCAGATCATGAGCGTGCTGATGGGCGACGACGTCGAGAGTCGCCGGAACTTCATCACGACCAACGCCCGCGACGTCCGCAACCTCGACTTCTGACCCGGAGCCCCGAAAGCGACCACATGTCCGACGACACCACACCCCCCACCGACGACACCGACGTCCCCGGTGCCGCGCCCGACGGTCCCGGTGGTGAACCACCCACCACGGCCGACCTGACCGGCATCCCCGAGGACCCGATCCAACCGATCCAGCTCCAGGACGAGATGGAGAACTCGTTCCTCGAGTACGCGATGTCGGTCATCATGTCGCGGGCCCTCCCCGACGTGCGCGACGGCTTGAAGCCGGTGCACCGCCGGATCATCTGGGACATGGAGCAACAGGGCTTCCGGCCCGACCGCCCGTTCGTGAAGTGCGCCCGCGTCTCGGGCGACACGATGGCCCGCTACCACCCCCACGGCGACAGCGCGATCTACGACGCGCTGGTCCGCATGGCACAACCGTTCTCGCTGCGCCACCCGCTGATCGACTTCCACGGCAACTACGGGAGTCCGGACTTCGGACCGGCTGCTTCGCGCTACTGCGTCATCGGCGACACGCGGGTGCGTCTGGCCGACGGCTCGACCATCCCGATCGCCGAGCTCGTGGACTCAGCCCCCGACTCGGAGCGCGACCTCGACGTGGACGTACTCGACCGGGACGGCAAGTCCGTGCATGCCTCCAAGGGCTTCAACTCCGGTGTCCATCCGACCAAGCGGATCACGACGTCGAGTGGGTTCGAGCTCCGTGGCAGCCACAACCACCTCGTGTTGTGCCTCGTGCCCGTTGCAGGGGTTCCGATGTTCCAGTGGCTCCAGCTCGACGAGATCACCCCGGGAACGGTGGTGTGTCTCGCACGCAATGCGTGGAAGCAGGTCGTGCCCACCTCACGCGAGTACGAGCTCGGGATCCTCTGCGGCGGATGGGTCAGCGAGGGCTGGATCTCCGACGA
>SKSP01000154.1 GCA_007122945.1 Ilumatobacteraceae bacterium
CGTGCGGACACGGCCGGCCGGAACCACAACAGGCCGTCGTCGTTGCCCTTGGCGTTCGCGTCGACGTTCTCGTTCGCGCTCGTGTCGTCGTTCTCGTTGTCGTTCGTTTCGTCGTTCTCGTTCGCGTTCGTGTCGTCGGTCTCGTTGTCGTTCGTGACGTCGTTCTCGTTGTCGTTCGGGTCGTCGTTGTCGTTCGGATCGGGTTCACCGTTCTCGCCGTCTTCGCCGTTCTCGTCGTCGTCGTCCTCCTCCTCGGGTGCTGGTGGAGGAGGCGGAGGCGGCGGGGCCTCGAACGTGCCGAAGACGTCGACGATCAGCTCGGTCGCCCCGTCGTTGTAGACGCACAGCGCGCCGTCCTCGTCGAGCGGGACGATGACGGAGTTCGCGATCGCGGCCGACTCGGGCCCGAAGTTCAGGATCGACGTGTCGGGCCGCTCGAGCGCGCACGGCCAGGCGGTGACGAAACCGGGGTCCGCGATCTGCGTCGCGGTGACGTTGACGAGCGCGGCGCGCCGGCCGGGTAGTTCGATCCGGTTCGTGGTGCCCGATGCCATCGGGTCGTCCGGTGGGCGTTCGTCGGTCCGGGAGTCGAACGCCCGGTCCGGTCCGACCGGGCGGAACCCGAGCTCACCGTCGGGGCCGAACGTCGCGGTCAGGTCGACGAGCAGGTGCGACCGCATCGACGTGAAGACGCAGATCTCGCCATCGTCCACGCCGATGATCGCGGACGACGCGACGGCACCTGACGAGATGTTGAGCGCCGAGGTGGTCGGGGTGCCGTCGGCGCAACGGAACGGGCTCACGAAACCGGGGCTCTCCGGATCGACCGCGGTGATCTGGGCGACGACGGCGGTGCTGTCATCGGGCGCGACGTCGCCGACGTCGATGCGGGTGACGCTGTCGGCATCGACCGGTTCGCCAGCGACGCGGGAGTCGAACACGCGGATCGGGTCGATGACGTGGAGGCCGGCCGACGCCCCACTCGCCGCGACCGCGACCGGTTCGCGGTCGACCGCCTCGACCGGGGCCCGTCGTGGCGGTGCGCACAGCGAGATGAACTCGTAGCCCCGTGCGAGGTACCCCTCGATGATCGGCCGGAGCGCGGCGACCGTCTGGTGCCGCGGCCCACCGCCGTCGTGCATCAGCACGTTGCGCGGCCGGCCGTCGGCACCCGACAGCGCTCGCGAGGCGATCACGCTCGAGCCCGGCTGTTGGAAGTCACGGGTGTCGACGTCCCACATGATCTCGGTCATCCCGAGTGCGTTCGCCCGCACCCGCGAGCTGGTCGCACCGTAGGGCGGGCGGTAGCACGTCGGGGTGACGCCGATCCGGCGCTCGATGGCCTGGTTGGTGCGGAGGAACTCGGTCTGGATCTGCCAGTCCGCGAGTCGGGTGAGGAAGGGATGGCGGTAGCTGTGGTTCTGGACCGAGTGCCCCTCGTCGTGCATCCGCTCGACGAGGCCACCGTACTGCTGGCCGTCGACGGCGGCACCCAGGACGAAGAACGTCGCCGGGACGTCGTACTCGGCGAGGATGTCGAGGATCGCCGCGGTGTACGGGCTCGGCCCGTCGTCGAACGTCAGCGCCACCTGCCCCGGCGCGGGGACCGCCGGTCCGGCCGGCCCGCTCGCCGTCACGGGACCAACCGGTCCGGGTGCGGCGATCGCGACGGCTGCGATGATCGTCCAGGCGATCGCCAGCGTCCGCATGTTCCGCCTGCCTCCGCCGCGCGCCATAAGCTGCGGCATCCTACTCGTCGGTCCGCTGCGAAGGCGTCACGACGGCGGGCTGGCTAGTTCACTTGGCGGCCCTTGCCCTCCCAGAACGGCTCGCGCAGCTTGAACTTCTGCAGCTTGCCGGTGGCGGTGCGGGCGAGCTCGGTGCGGAACTCGACCTTCTTCGGGCACTTGTAGCCGGCCAGCTTCTGCTTGGTCCACGCGATCACGTCGGCCTCGGACAACTCGCTGCCCGGTGTGGTCACGACCAGCGCTGTCACGAGCTCGCCCCACTTCTCGTCGGGGATCCCGATCACGGCCACCTCGGCGACATCGGGGTGCTGGAAGATGGCGTCCTCGACCTCGATCGACGATACGTTCTCGCCGCCGGAGATGATGACGTCCTTCTTCCGGTCGGAGATCGTCACGTAGTTGTGCTCGTCGATCAGGCCGCCGTCGCCGGTGTGGAACCAGCCGTCGCGTATCGAGGCGGCCGTGGCGTCGGGCTGTTCCCAGTACCCCTCCATCACCATGTTGCCGCGGGCGAGCACCTCGCCCTCCGCGTCGACGGCCATCCTGCAACCGACGACGGGGCCACCGGCCCGGTTCAGCGCAACGGCCCGCTCGGCCGGGGAGAGATCGTCGTACTCGGCGCGCGACCGGTTCATCGTGAGCAGCGGGGTGGTCTCGGTCAGGCCGTAGATCTGGATGAACTCCCACCCCAGCTCGGTCTCGCACCGTTCGATCGTGCGCGTCGGCGGGGGCGCGCCGGCGACGACGATGCGCACGCGGTCGCGTCCGGGGATCTCGCCGTCCCAGTCGACGGCCGCATCGAGGATCGCGTTGAGCACGGCCGGCGCGCCGCACATCAGGGTCACGCCGTGCTCCTCGACGCGTCGCAGGATCTCGGCACCGTCGATCTTGCGGATGATGACGTGCGACGCGCCCATGCCGGTCACCGCGTACAGCACGCCCCAGCCGTTGCAGTGGAACTGCGGCAGCGTGTGGAGGTACACGTCGCGGTCGTCGACGCCCAGGTGCCAGCCGAACACGCTCGCGTTGAGCCAGATGTTCCGGTGGGTGAGTTGGACGCCCTTGGGGCGCGCCGTCGTGCCCGACGTGTAGTTGATCGTCGCCGTGGCGTCTTCGTCGGGCTCCCACGGTTCGGGGTCGACGCCGGGCCGCATCAGCGCGGCGTCAGCGTCGGCGCCGATGACGTAGCGGTGCTCGCACGTCACGTCGGCGAGCGCGGCGTCGAGCTCGGGGTCGACCAGCAGCACCCGGGCGCCGGAGTGCTCGACGATGTAGCGGACCTCCTCGGCGACGAGCCGGAAGTTGATCGGCACCAGGATCCGGCCCGACCCCGACACCCCGAAGAGCGCCGTGAGCAGCCGGGCGGAGTTGTGCGACACGATCGCGACGCGCTCGCCCTGGCCGATGCCGAGAGCGTCGAGCCCGGCGGCCATCGCCCGCGCCCGCTCGGCCATCTCGCGGTAGGTGATCGTCCCCCACGACTCGGCCGGTTGCTCGGGCTCGTCGACGATCGCCGTCCGATCGGGGTACAGCAGCTCGGCGCGATCGAGGAAGTCGTTGACGGTGAGTGCGACCTTCATGACCGCGAACCTAGTACCGCGTCGCGACGGGGCCGTTCCCGGCGCGGGGACCTCCGACCCTGGCGGTCCCGGTCCGGATCCGGTTCGATCGCGAGGTGTCCGTGCGGTGTGGTGACGACGTCGTCCGGCCGGTCGACGCGGCGGTCGACGCGGCGGTCGACCTGTACTGGATCCCGTTGGGCGCCGGCGCGTACGTGGTCCGGGCGAGCGGGAAGGTGGCCGAGGCGGTGGTGGCCCGGGTGCAGCGACGCCAGCCGGATCGGCTCTACCACTCGGCGCTGGAGGTGCGTGTCCCGGAGGGTCGGTTCGTCGTCGAGCAGGCGCCGGTCCCCGATCGTGACGGCGTTCGCCGGGGCGTGGTGGCGTCCGGCCCGGTCGGGGTTCGGTGGGCGGGGCGCGCGCGGATCTTCCGCTACGAGGTCCGCTGCTGGCGTGACGGATCGATCCCCGACCTCGCCCACGCGATCGGGGGTCCGGTCCGCCTGAGCGACGACGCCGTCGTGGCGTCGCGGGTGCTCGCCGAGCTGCCGCACATCCCGGTACCCGTGTGGGGACGCGACGAGCTCGACACCGGGGAGATGTGGAACTCGAACTCGATCGTCGCCTGGGCGCTCGAGCGCGGTGGGGTCGACCTGAGCGACGTGCGCCCGCCGCCGGGTGGGCGTGCCCCAGGTTGGGGCGCCGGTCTCACCGTGGCGCGACGAGCGGCCACGGACGCTCGCGCTCGACGCTGAGGGCGAGGTCGAGCAGCAGCGGCTCGGAGAAGTGTCGGCCGACCACCTGCAACCCGATCGGGAGGCCGTCGAGCGTGCCGGCGGGGATCGACACCGCCGGGTTGCCGTGCAGGTTGGCCGGGAACGTGAGCAGCCCGTTGTTGCCGGCGCCCGCCTCGATGCCGCCGAACACCGACGGGAGCGGGCCGTCGGCGTCGAACGCGACGTCGGGGTTGCTGGCCGTCATCACGAGGTCGACGCCGCCAGCGGCGGTGTCGAAGATCCGCGCCATCGCTTCGTTCAGCTCCGAGCGTCGCCGTTCGATGCGCGCTCGGGCGTCGGCGGAGTACAGCCCCTCCGTGCGACGCAGGCCGGCCCGGATCTCGGGTGTGAGGTCGTCGGCGCAGTCCGGCCACAGGTCACCGAGATCGGCCGCGATCTCGATCATCCCCGAGATCGACCACGCGCCACCCATGCGCGGGAGCGTCGTGTCGACTCCGTCGACGCGGACGAGCCCGGTGTCGTCGATCAGGCGCGTCGCAGCCTCCTCGAGGAGCTCCCACATCACCGGCGAGACCGTCGCTCCGCCCCAGCCGGGCACGACCGCGACGCGCAGCCCCCGCAGTTCGTCGAGGTGGCTGCCGAGACCCACCTCCCAGCCGTCGGTGCGGGGCAGGCTGAGCGGGTCGCGGGCGTCGTGGCCGTTGCACACCTCGAACCAGCGAGCGGTGTCGCGGACCGACCGGGACAGGCAGCCGATGTTGACGGTCAGGTTCCCGTACTGGGCGTGCGGCGACCGCGGGATCCGCCCGAACGTCCCCTTCAGGCCGAGCAGCCCGGTGAAGCCGGCCGGGATCCGGATCGACCCGCCGCCGTCGCCGGCCGTGCCGAGCGTGATCAGACCGCCGGCCACCGCGGCGGCGGTGCCGCCCGACGAGCCGCCGGGGGTGCGACCGTGCTGCCACGGGTTGTGGGTGGTGCCGTGCAGCACGGTGCGGGTCACGTTGACCCCGCCGAACTCCGAGGCGGTGGTCTGACCGGCGAGCACGGCACCACCCCGGTCGACCACGCGCTCGACCATCGTGCTCGTCGCGTCGGCGACCCGGTCGCGGAGCGGAACGGACGCCTCGGTGAACGGCCAGCCGGCGACCCGGTCGAGCTCCTTGACGCCGATCGGGACGCCCCCGAACGGCAGCGACACGTCGGCGACCCGAGCGGCGGCCTCGGCGGCGTCGCGGTCGAGGAAGCAGAAGGCGTTCAGATCGCTCGCTTCGATCGCCGCGTACGTGGCGGCCAGCTCCTCGGCCGGTGATCGCTCACCCGTGCGGAAGGCCTCCACCAGCGAGCACGCATCCCCGGACCACGGTGCATCGGTCATGAGCCGACCATACCGATCGGTGTCGTCCGGCTCAGCGTCGCACCGATCCCCTCGGTCGCCCGCGCCAGCGTTCCACCGCAGCCCGTAGCATTCCGACCGCCATGGACTCGCGCACCTTCCTCGACCTGCAGCCCAGCCACAACCCGTTCCGGTGGTCGCTCGACGTGCGGCACGAGCTGTGCACGATGGGCGGGTTCTTGTTCGGTGGCGCCGGGCTCGGGGCGGCGATCGGCGCACTGGAGGGGACGAGTGGGCGTTCGTGCATCTGGGCGACCGGGCAGTACCTGTCGTACGCCGCGCCCGGTGAGGTGATGGATATCGACGTCACGATCGCCGTCGAGGGTCACCAGATCACGCAGGCGCGCGCCGTCGGGCACGTCGGCAACCGTGAGATCCTCACCGTGAACGCCGCGCTCGGCGAGCGTCCCGACATGCCCGAGGGGCAGTGGGAGACGATGCCGGACGTGCCCCCGCCCGACCAGTGCGAGGTGCGGCCGCACCGGATGCCGGTCGAGGGGACGATCAACGAGCGCCTGGAGCAACGGCTCGTGAAGGGTCGCCACTTCGACGACCTCGACGGGAACCCGGGGGACGGCCAGACGATCGTGTGGGCGCGCATCCCGGCCGCGATCGACCGGTCGATCGACGCGACCGCGTTGGCGGTGCTCGGCGACTTCGTGCCGATGGGCGTCGGTCAGGCGCTCGGCGTGCGCGGTGGTGGCAACAGCCTGGACAACACACTCCGGGTCGCTCGACTGGTGCCGACCGAGTGGGTGCTGCTCGACATCCGCGCGCACGCCGTCGAGCGTGGGTTCGGACACGGCCTCGTCCACATGTTCGCCGAGGACGGCACGCTGCTCGCCACCGCCAGCCAGAGCTGCATCGTGCGGTTCTGGAAGGACCGGCGCCCGGCGTTACCGTCGGACGAATGACCGCCGACGTTCTCTCGTTCCGCCCCGGCATGACCGTGCCGCTGCCGGGCCCGTTGCACTCGCATCGCGACAAGCTGGTCGAGCTCGCCGATCTGGGGTACACCGACATCTGGTCGGCGGAAGCCGACGGCGCGGACGCGTTCACCCCACTCGCGATGGCGGCGGCGTGGGAGCCGCGCCTGCGTCTCGGCACGGCGATCGTGCCCGCCTACACGCGGGCGCCGGCCTGCTTCGCACAGAGCGTGGCGACGATGGCCGACGCCGCGCCGGGCCGGTTCGCGATCGGGATCGGGTCGTCGAGCAACGTGATCGTGGAGCGCTGGAACGGGGTGCCGTTCGTCGAGCCCTACAAGAAGGTCCGCGACGTCGTCCGGTTCCTGCGCGACGCGCTGACCGGCGAGAAGGTCACCGCCACGTACGACACGTTCGAGGTGCAGGGTTTCCGGCTGGGGATCCGACCCGAGCAGACGCCGCCGATCCTGATCGCCGCACTCCGGGAGGGAATGTTGCGGCTCGCCGGCCGGGAAGGTGACGGGGCGATCATCAACTGGTTGTCGCCCGACGACGTCACCCGGGTGGCGGGGGTGGTGCGCGACGCCGCCGGCGGCGAGGACCGCGAGATCGTCGCCCGCATCTTCGTGTGCCCGAGCGAGAACAGCGAGGTCGTCCGCGAGGCCGCCAAGTTCGCGGTCGCCGCGTACTTGAACGTCCCGGTGTACCACGCGTTCCACGAATGGCTCGGGCGCGGCGAGGCACTCGGGCCGATGTGGGACGCGTGGAAAGCCGGCGACCGCAAGGCGGCGCTCGCGGCGATCCCCGACGAGGTGGTCGACGACCTCGTGGTGCACGGTTCACCGGCCGTCTGCCGGGCCCGGATCCAGGAGTACGTGGACCGCGGCGTGACGACCACGTCGTTGGCGATCCTGCCGCTGGACCCCGATCTGGCGCACTGGGAGGCCGTCCGGTCGCTCGCACCGACGGCGGGCTGACCGGGCTGACCGGGCTGACCGGCGGCCGGTGACCTGGCGGAGGGTCGGTCAGGCGGCGCGGCGGGGCGGGAGGCGGTGCTGACGTTGCTCGGCCTCGTGCGCCGCTCGGCGCTCCGCCAGGAGTTGGCGGATCTCGGCGATGTGACGCAGGCCGCGACGTCGGGTCTCGATGTCGAGGCGGAACCGGAGGGGCACCTCGGGTGTGGGCAGCAGCGAGAGCTGCTCGGCCGGCTGCTCCTCGGGGGTGGGGAGGGTGTTGCTGTCCATGTCTGCATCATGCCCAGGGGGTGTGACACTCGAACAGGGAACAACGTCCCGACCCCGCTGACCAGCCCGTTCCTGCCCCAAGCGTTCCGTTCGTCCCATTCGCCTCCCCCGGATCTGCAGCTGAGTGACTCAGAGTCGCTGGCTGCCGGGTATGGCGGCACGTAGCGACTCAGAGTCGCTGGGGCGCGGGTGAGGTCGGGTTCGGATCGGCAGCGGAGTGACTCAGAGTCGCTGGCTGCCGGGTGTGGCGGCACTGAGCGACTCAGAGTCGCAGGGGTGCGGGCGGTTCAGGTGGTGCGGCCGAGGGGGAACGCGGCGGTGTCGAGGTGGACGCCGGGTTGGTC
>SKSP01000066.1 GCA_007122945.1 Ilumatobacteraceae bacterium
GCGGAGGCGGGCGTCGCGCTCGGCCTGGGCGCGGGCGGCGGCGCGGCGCGCCTCGGCCTGGGCCTGTTCGAAGGCGGCCTCCTCCTCGGAGGAGCGCTGGGGCGCCGATGCCGGCGGGTTGCGCTTGGCGGCGATGAAGCGACCCTCCTCGACGGCGTCCGCGATCACGCGGGCGAGCAGTGAGTTGGAGCGGATCGCGTCGTCGTTGCCCGGGATCGGGTACTGGACCACGTCCGGATCGACGTTGGTGTCGACCACGGCGACGACCGGGATCCCGAGCTTGTTGGCCTCGGTGACGGCGATGTGCTCCTTCTTGGTGTCGAGCACGAAGATCGCGTCGGGGCGCTGGGTCAGACCGCGCAGCCCACCCAGGTTGCGCTGCAGCTTCTGCAGCTCGCGGTCGAGCAGCAGGGCCTCTTTCTTGATCATCGCGTCGAACTCGCCGGACGCCTTCATGCGCTCGTACTCGAGCATCTTCTGGACGCGCTTGGAGATCGTCTCGAAGTTCGTGAGCATCCCACCGAGCCAGCGCTCGTTGACGTACGGCATGCCGACCTTCTCGGCGTAGCTGCGCACCGGGTCCTGGGCCTGCTTCTTGGTGCCGACGAACAGGATCGTGCCGCCCCCCGCGACGAGGTCGCGCACGAAGTTGTAGGCGGTCTCGACCCGGGTCAGGGTCTGGTCGAGGTCGATGATGTAGATCCCGTTGCGCTCGCCGAAGATGAAGCGCTTCATCTTCGGGTTCCAGCGCCGGGTCTGGTGCCCGAAGTGCACGCCGGCTTCGAGCATCTGACGCATGGTGATGACGGCCATGGTGGTCCTCCTGTGCGGTTGCTGGACCCGGCCCCGGCGCCGATGGCGACCGCGGTGGGGGCGGGTGTGGTGGTCGGGACGGTCCGGGGCCCCTGGGGCGCCCCGGGCCCCACCGGTGTGGGGCCGAGGTGCGAGTGTAGCGGGTCGACCGGTGAGCGCGACCCGCCGGGCAGCGCAGTCGGGGTGGTGGCGCCGGCCGGGCCGGCGTGCCGTCGAGGGGGACGAGGCGGGCGCGCGGCACCAGTTCACCCAGGAACGGGGCCGGGTCGAGGTACCGGTCGCCCTCGCGAACTCCGAAGTGCAGGTCGCGGTGCGTCGTGCCCACCGGTGTGCGGGCGACGACCGGCGCGCCTCGCTCCGGTCGCGTCCCGGCGACACCGCCGTAGGTAACGCGACGACCGTCCGAATGGCGGACCACGACGTACCCGACGCGTGCCACCTCACCGCTGAAGGTGACCACACCGCTCGCGACGGCGCGCACCGTGACTCCCGGTCCGGTGCCGTACTTCAGCCCGCGGTTCCCGGGGCACCAGGTGCACGCCGGCTCGCGGAACGGATCGACCACGGGGGCGTCGACGGGTGGCAGCCAGCACGACCCGGCGACGAGCACGGTGGCCATCGCCACCCCCATCGGGCCGGGGAGCACCGCCAGGGTCGGGACCAGCAGCCGGGCGCGAGCACGAACCGGGCGGCGACGGAACGGGACGAACGGACGGGACGGGGTCATGCCCCACCTCCTCGAGGACCAACCTCGGGGCCGTGTCGGTCGGGCTCGGATCGAGCTCGGGTCGGGCTCAGGCCGCGCCCGCGGCCGCCAGGCGGGACCGCAGGTGGATGACCGACTTGGTGTGGATCTGGGACACGCGGCTCTCGGTGACTCCGAGCACCTGTCCGATCTCGTTGAGGGTGAGACCCTCGTCGTAGTACAGCGACAGCACGAGGCGTTCGCGCTCGGGCAGCTGCTTGATCTCGTTGCGCATCATGTCACGCAGCTCGCGGTCCTCGAGGACGGCGTCGGGCGAGTCGAAGCCCTTGCCGTCGACCGCGGCCGGTTCGTGCCCGGTGTCGATGGCCCGGTCGAGCGGACCGATCGTCGTCGCCGAGATCGAGGCCAACCACCGGGCCAGCTCGTCGGGTCCGATCTGCAGTTGCTCTGCGAGCTCGTCGTCGGTGGGCGATCGCCCGAGGCGGTGCTCGAGCTCGGAGAAGGCGCGCTCGACGTCGCGAGCCCGGCTGCGGACCGACCGGGGCACCCAGTCGAGTTGACGCAACCCGTCGTAGATCGCCCCCCGGATCCGGGGGGCGGCGAACGTCTCGAACTTGACGTTGCGTCCGGGTTCGAAGCGTTCGACGGCGTCGATCAGACCGAGGACACCCGAGCTCACCAGGTCACCGACGTCGACGCTGGACGGCAGCCCGGCACCGATCCGACCGGCGACGAACTTGACGAGCGGCGAGTAGTGGACGATCAGATGGTCCCGCGAGGCGTGGTTACGGCGCCGGAGCCATCGGTCCCAGTGGAGGTCGAGGTCGGGATCGTGCGGGACGATGCTCATGCGCGCGGGTGGCTCTCCAGGTAGGCCGAACGGAGCCGTTCCCGACTCACGTGCGTGTACCGCTGGGTGGTGGCGACGTCTCGGTGCCCGAGCAGGTCCTGGACGGCTCGGAGATCGGCGCCGCCGTCGAGCAGGTGCGTGGCGAACGTGTGCCGGAGGGCGTGCGGGTGGGTCGGAGCGGCGGCGCGGCGGTCGATGATGCGCCGCACGTCGCGGGGGCCGAGCCGACGGCCGCGCTCGTTGCCGAACAGGGCGTCGCCCTCCTCGGGTGCCACGACCTCGTGACGCACGGCCAACCACGCGCGCAGGGCGGCGACCGCCGGCTCGCCCAACGGGACCCGACGCTCCTTGGCGCCCTTGCCCCACACCGTCAGCGCCGCCCGGTCGAGCTGCACCGAGCGAACATCGAGCGAGCACAGCTCCGAGACGCGCAACCCGCTGCCGTAGAGCACCTCCAGCACCGCATCGTCGCGGCGGCGACGCCACACCGGCTCGCCCTCGCTCGTCGCCGCGCTCGCCGCCGGTTCGAGCAGGTGGCCGAGCTCGCGTCGGTCGAGCACGCGCGGCAGCCGTCCGGAACCACCCGTCACGTGGAGCCCGATGGTGGGGTCGGCCGTGGCGGCGCCGACGGACGTCGCGAAACGCCAGTAGCGGCGGAGGGCGGCGGCCTTGCGGGCGATGCTGCGCCGGGCGAACCGACGGGTCGTCAGGAACGCCACGTAGCGCCGCACGATGGTCCGGGTGACCGAGGCGGGATCGTGCACCCCGAGTCGCTCCACCCACTCCGCGAACAACCGCACGTCGGTCCGGTACGCCTCGACGGTCCGGCGTGACAGCGAGGTGAGCGACCGGGCGAAGTCGTCGAGCCGCCAGGCGGCGAGCGGTGCGTCCGCCGCGGCCACCACCTGCACCACCTGCGCTGCGTCCGCTGCGTGCGCTGCGTCCGCTGCGTCCGCGGCGTCCGCGGCGTCCGTCAGTCGCTGGTCGTCGTCCCGCACGCCGGACAGGGTATTCCCTCGGCGACCGCCGGTGGACGATCCCGGCGTTCACGGTGCCCCCGGGAGCCCCGACCACGGTTCGAGCACCTCGAACCAGCCGGCCGACTCGACCACCCGACCCGCCCGCTCCAGGCGGGCCAACGCCATCGCGGCGTCCGCCACGGTCAGGCCGAGGGAGGTCACGATCTCGTCGAGGGTGCACGCACCTCGTCGGCACCGCGCCAGCACCTGGGCCTCGTGCCCGCGCGGGACCGGTCGTGGGTCGAACGCCGCCGGTCGGCACCGGCGCGTGTCCAGGCCGAGCGCGACGAGGACGTCGTCGGAGCACGTCACCGGGGCGACCCCGTCGCACAGCAATCGGTTGGTCCCCGCCGAAGCCCGGCTGCGCGGCGAACCGGGCACGGCCATGACCGTCACCGATCGCTCCTCGGCCTCCCGAACGGTGAGCAGGCTCCCGCCGGTCTCGCGGCTCTCGACGACGACCACCACCTCGCTCAGTGCAGCGAGGATCCGGTTGCGCATCGGGAAGCGGAACGCGTCCGGCCCGACGCCCGGCGGCCACTCGCTGAGCAGCACGCCCCGTCGCACGACGGCCTCCCACAGCTCGGCGTGCTGACGCGGGTAGGCGCGATCGGGGCCGTTGCCGACCACGGCGACAGGTTCGCCGTCGGTCGGGTCGGTCGCCGCCAACGCGCCGCGATGGGCGGCCCCGTCGATCCCCCGGGCCAAGCCCGACACGACCGCGACGCCCGCCGCGGCGAGATCGGCCCCGAGCGCGGTGGCGGTCTCGAGCCCACCCCGGGTGGCATTGCGCGTCCCGATCACTGCGGCCCGACGCCGCTCGAGCGCGTCGAGGTCGCCCCGCACGAACAGCACCGCGGGCGGGGACGGATCGTGGAGCAGCACCGCCGGGAACCGGTCGCTCCCGTACACCAGGACGGCGACGCCGGCGGCCCGGCAGCGCCGCCACACCTCCCCCGGGGACGCCGCTGCCGCGGCCACGGCCCAGGCGTCGCCGAGCCGTCCGGCGACGAGCCGCTCGACGATCGGATGCGGCTGTTGGCGCCGGGCCAACACGGCGAACGCCTCGTCCGGCGGGTGGTGGGCGAGCAGTTGGCGGAGCCGCACCGGGCCCATCTGGTCGAACCCGGCGAGCGTCGCGACGTACGCCTCGTCGGGAAGCGTGTCCGTACGGACGATCACGCGACCCTCCCTTCGGTGGCCGCACGGGCGGGAAGCGGGCCAGCGGCACCCGTGCCGAGGCGAGCTCGCAGCGACAGGGCCTCGGCGACGTGTGCCTCCTCGACGATCGGTGCGCTGGCAGCCGGCGATCCGGACCCGAGGTCGGCGATCGTGCGCGCGACGCGTCGGATCCGGTGGTACCCGCGACCGGTGAGTCGGCCGCGCTCCATCTCGGTGCGCAACAACTCCCGGGCGGGCGTCGTGAGCGGCGCCCAGCGATCGAGCAGTGGCGGCGTCAGCGCGGCGTTCGGGCACCCCTGTCGCTCGGCCGAGGCGGCGCGCGCCCGGGCGACACGTCCGGCCACCACGGCCGAGGTCTCCCCGCCCTCGCCGTCGATCAGCTCGTCGACCTCGGGGCGATGCACGGCGACACGCAGGTCGAACCGGTCGAGCAGGGGGCCCGACAGCCGGCGCAGGTAGCGCTGCTTGCGCGTCTCGTCGCACTCGCACTCCCCCGGGGCCCCACCCCCGCACGGACACGGGTTGGTGGCGGCCACGAGCAGGAAGCTGGCCGGCATCGACGCGCGCGAGCTCGCCCGGGCGACGTGCACCGTCCCCTCCTCGAGCGGCTGGCGAAGGGTCTCGAGCACGCTGACCGGGAACTCGCCGAGCTCGTCCAGGAACAGCACCCCACCGTGGGCGACCGAGATCTCGCCGGGTCGGAGGGTGTTCGAGCCGCCACCGACGATCGCCACCAGCGAGCTCGAGTGGTGCGGTGCCCGGAACGGCGCCCGCCGCACCAGGCCGCCGGGTGGGAGCGGGACCCCGGCCGCCGAGTGGATCATGGTCGCCTGCAGCGCCGTCGCCCGGTCGAGGGGCGGCAAGATGCCGGGGAGTCGCTGCGCCAGCATCGTCTTGCCGGAGCCTGGTGGGCCGACGAGCAACAGGTGGTGCCCACCCGCCGCCGCGATCTCGAGCGCCCGCCGGGGCACCGGCTGACCGCGGACGTCGGCCAGATCCGACGCGACGTCGTCGGTCGCGGTGACCGCGACGTCGTCGGGCTCGGGCCACGGCGCCTCCCCGCCCAGCGCGCGGACGACCTCACCGAGGGTCGCGATCGGCCGGATCCGTCCGGTCGCCGCGATCTCGGCCTCGGTCCGGCTGGCCGCCGGGACGACAGCGTCGAGGCCATCCATCACACCGACCATGGGCGCCACGCCGGGCACCGGCCGGACCGACCCGTCCAGGCCGAGCTCACCCACGAAGCCGAGGCCGCGCAGGGCGGTCAGCGGGATCGTGCCCGCCGCGGCGAGCACGCCCACGGCGATCGCGAGGTCGAGCCCGGACCCGGTCTTGCGGTGGCGGGGTGGGGCCAGGTTGACGGTGATCCGCCGGTCGGGCCACGCGAGCCCGGTGGTCTGGATCGCGGCCCGCACCCGGTCGCGGGCCTCGCGACACGCCTCGTCGGGCAGACCGACCATGGCGAACGCGGGCAGGCCGACGCCGACGTGGACCTCGACCACCACGGCATGGCCCTCGGCACCGAGGATGGTGGCGGACGGAACGGATGCGAACATGACGACCTCCTGCAGGGGAACCACAGGAGGGACGTTCGAACCGGGCCCCTCGACCAGTGCCGGACACCATACCGGAGGGGTGTCACCGTCGTACCGACGCCGTGCCGACGCGTGCCGACGCCGTGCCGACGACGGTCCGACGACGGCCGGCACCCGGCGGGGTCGGGGTGGCACCAACGCGAGGGGCGCGCCGTGGCACACTCGGCGGGTGCCCGGACCGCCCCCCAACGCGCCGCCGAAGCGTCGCCGCGCCGCGTGCGCCCTGGCCGTTCTCGCGGTGGCACTCCCGGCGGCCTGCGGCCGCGACGACGCCGCAGGCGACGCGGAGCGCTTCTGCGGCGAGATCGCTGCGGATCCGGCCGCGGTCGTCTCCCCACCGCTCACCAGCGAGGAGGAGCTCGACGCCGCGCTCGCCCACTACCGCATGCTCGCCGACCTCGCCCCGGTGGCGATCGAAGAGGAGTGGCGCGATCTCGTGCTGAACCTCGAGACGGTGTCGACCGTGGTCCCCGGCGACGACGATTCGATCCAGCGCGCCGTCGCCCAGGCCTATGCCACCGAGCGGTCGGCGGTCAGGGTGAGCGAGTGGTTGATGGCGAACTGCTCGATCGATCTCGGTCCGGTGGCGACCATCGCCCCCCACGACCGCGTCCGCCCGGCGATCGACGACCCCGACGAAGGTCCGGGCGACGGCGATCCCGGCGACGGCGATCCAGGCGACGGCGCCGACGAAGGTCCGGGCGACGGCGGCTGAGCCGCTGACCGAGGGGCTGCGGTCAGACGATCTCGCCGCGACGGAGGATGACCTTGTCGACCAGGCCGTACTCCTTGGCGCCCTCCGCCGTGAACCACCGGTCGCGCTCGCTGTCGGCCTGGATCTGCTCGTAGGTCTGGCCGGAGTGGTCGGCGATCAGCTCGGCCATCCGACGCTTGGTGTAGGCCAGTTGCTCGGCCTGGATGGCGATGTCGGCTGCCTGGCCCCGCAGGCCGGCGAGCGGCTGGTGCATCATGATGCGGGCGTTCGGCAGCGTGTAGCGCTTGTCCTTCGCACCGGCGGTCAGCAAGAACTGCCCCATCGATGCGGCCAGACCGAGGCACACCGTGGCGACGTCGCACCCGACGAACTGCATCGTGTCGTAGATCGCCATGCCCGCGGTCACCGAGCCGCCCGGGCTGTTGATGTACAGCCAGATGTCGCTCGCGTCGTCCTCGCCCTCGAGGTACAGCAACTGCGCGCAGATCTGGTTGGCGATGTCGTCGTTGACGTCGGAGCCGAGCATGATCACCCGGTTCTTCAACAACCGGTCGAACACGGCGCTGCGCGGGTCGAAGCCCGGCTCGAGAGCCATCGGACCGGGCAGGGAGGGAAGGTTCTCCGACATGGCTCGCAGGCTACCCGCCGTGACGACGCCGCCCACGAGACTCTCTTGCCCTTTGAATCATGTTTTAGATAACATGGTTTGAATGGCTTACGATGCCGCTGACGCTCCACCGGGTCGCTCGCGGCCGATCCCGCCGTGGACCTTCCTGAGCAACCACGGTCATGTGCTGGTGTGCGTCGCCACCCAACCCGACATCCGCCTCAGCGAGATCGCCGACCGGGTCGGGATCGGCGAACGCGCGGCCCACCGGATCGTCCACGACCTCGTCGACGCCGGGTACCTGACGAGCGAGCGCGTCGGTCGCCGGAACGTGTACACCGTGCACCTCGACCGACCCCTGCGGCACCCGCTGGAGGCGCACCAGCGGATCCGGGCCGTCGTCGAACCCCTCGTCGA
>SKSP01000566.1 GCA_007122945.1 Ilumatobacteraceae bacterium
AACCCGAGCCCGAACCCGAGCCCGGAGTCGCCGTCACGATCGACGGTCGCGAGCACCGCGCCGAGGTCGGCCAACTCGTCATCGACGCGTGCATGGCGGCGGGAGCGTACGTGCCGCACTTCTGCTACCACCCGCGGATGACCCCGGTCGGCATGTGCCGCCAGTGCCTCGTCGAGGTGGAGGGACCGCGCGGCACGATGATGGTCGTGTCGTGCATGACCCCCGTCGCCGACGGCCAGGTGGTCAACACCGCGACCCCGACCGTGAAGCGGGCCCAGGAGGGCGTGCTCGAGCTGCTGCTCGCCAACCACCCGCTCGACTGCCCGGTGTGCGACAAGGGTGGCGAGTGCCCGCTGCAGGACCAGGCGATGAGCCACGGCCCCGGCGAGAGCCGGTTCGTCGAGCAGAAGCGCCACTACGAGAAGCCGATCCCGATCAGCGACCTCGTGTACCTCGACCGCGAGCGCTGCATCCTGTGCGACCGCTGCACGCGCTTCGCCGACGAGGTGGCCGGCGACAAGCTGATCCACTTCGTCAGCCGCGGCAACGACACCCAGGTGATGACGTTCCCCGACGAGCCGTTCGTCTCGTACTTCTCGGGCAACACCGTCCAGATCTGCCCGGTCGGTGCGCTGACGGCCACGCCGTACCGGTTCAAGGCCCGCCCGTGGGACCTCGGCCAGCTCGAGAGCACCTGCACGACGTGCTCGGTCGGGTGCCGTACCGTCGTGCAGTCGAGCCGCGACGAGCTGGTCCGCTACCAGGGGGTCGACTCCGAGCCGGTGAACTGGGGCTGGCTGTGCGACCGGGGCCGCTTCGACTTCGAGGCCGTCAACTCCGAGCAGCGGCTGGGCGCGCCGATGGTCCGCGGTGAGGGCGGGCTCGAAGCGGTGTCGTGGAACGGCGCCATCGGCGTCGCCGCCCAGCTCGTGCGCGACGCGCTCGACGCCGGCGGACCCGACTCGATCGGTCTGCTCGGCGGTGCCCGCGGCACGAACGAGGACGCCCGCGCGTGGGCCCTGCTCGCCGACGCGATCGGCGTCACCCGTCGCGACGCCCAGGTGGGCGACGGCCTGCCGGCCGAGGTGCTCGACCTGCCCCGGGCGACGATCTCCGAGGCCGCCAACGCCGCCACGATCGTCCTTCTGGGCCCCGACCTGAAAGAGGAGCTGCCGGTCCTGTACCTGCGCCTGCGCGACGCCGCCGAGAAGCGTCGCAGCCGGATCCTCGAGTTCACCCAGATCGAGTCGGGCCTCACGCCGTACGCGTGGCGCAGCGTCCGCCACGAGCCCGGGACGGCCGGCACGGTCGTGGCCGCGACGCTCGCCGAGCCCGAGGTGGCCGAGCAGCTCGCCGCCGGCCCGGTCGTGGTCGTGCTCGGGCGGGCGAACCTCGCCGAGTCGCCCGATGCCGCGCTGCACGCCCTCGGCGCGCTCCACGACGCGGCGCCCGAGCTGACCGTCCTGCCCGCCCTGCGCCGGGGGAACGTCGTCGGTGCCCTCCAACTCGGGCTGGCGCCGACCGACCCGGATCACGACGGGCTCGCCACGCTGCGCGCCGCCGCCGACGGCCGGCTCGAGCTGCTGGTCCTGCTCGGCTCCGACCCGATCGCGGACTGCCCCGACGCCGATCTCGCCCGGCGCGCCCTCGCCGGCGCTCGGCGCGTGATCGCCGTCGACACGTTCCTCAACGACTCGAGCCGACTCGCCGACGTCGTGCTCGCCGCCGCCGCCTACGCCGAGAAGTCGGGGACCACCACGAACCTCGAGGGACGCGTCACCCGCCTCGCGGCGAAGGTCAGCACGGCCGGGACGTCGCGCCCCGACTGGATGATCGCCGCTCAGCTCGGTCTCGCCCTGGACCACGATCTCGGCATCGCCTCCGTCGACGACCTCACCGACACCATCAGCGCCGACGTCCGCGGCTACGCCGGGATCACCCGTGACGCACTCGACCGGGACCGCGACGGCATCGTCGCCGGTCGCGATCGCGTCGGCACCGACGACCCGTGGGCGTCGCTCCCGGCCGGTTCTTCGCATCGGGCCCCCCGGAACAGCTATGACTATCGACTCGTGGTGAGCCGCAAGCTGTACGACCGGGCCGTCGGCACGACGATGTCGCCGTCGCTCGCGCCGCTCGCCGTCCCCGCGGCCGCGCACGTGCACCCGCTCGACCTCGACCGCGTCGGTGTCTCCGAGGGTACGAAGGTGTCGCTCGTCGGCCAGCACGGCACCGTCGTGCTGCCGCTCGTGCCCGACGTGCGGGTTCCGCGTGGGGTCGTCTGGTCGCCGTTCAACGCCGGCACCCCCGACGACGGACCCGGCGCCGCGGCGATCGTCGGCGCCGGTGACCCGGTCTGCGACGTGAGGATCGAACGTCTGTGACCGTCGCCCCCGGCTCGTCCGCGCTGTCGCTGGTGGCCGTCGACCCGCTGCTCGACGGTGGTCTGCGCTGGACCCCGCTGCTGATCGTCGGCCTCAAGGTCCTCGTGATCTTCGTGCTCGGCCTCGTCGGCACGATGTTCATGGTGTGGTTCGAGCGCAAGGTCGTGGCCGGCATGCAGAACCGCGTCGGCCCGAACAAGGCCGGGCCGTTCGGCATCCTGCAGACGCTCGCCGACGGCACGAAGCTGTTCTTCAAGGAGATCCTCTCACCGGCCAAGTCGGACCCCTGGATCTTCCGGTTGGCCCCGTTCCTCGCGTTCGTGCCGGCGTTCCTCGTCTGGAGCGTGATCCCGCTCGGCGGCGACTTCACCGAGGGGCGCGACGGCACGGTCACCTGGTTCGGCGAGGTCACCCGGGTGCAGCTGGCCGACCCGCCGATCGGCATCCTGCTCGTGCTCGCGCTGTCGTCGGTCGCCGTGTACGGCGTGATGCTCGCCGGCTGGTCGAGCGGCTCCAAGTACCCGTTGCTCGGTTCGGTGCGCGCCACGGCGCAGATGATCTCGTACGAGGCCGCGCTCGGCCTGTCGCTCGCCGCGGTGCTGCTCACCGCGGGCACGCTGTCGACGTCGGGGATCGTCGCCGGCCAGGCGTCGCTGTCCAACTGGAACATCGTGGCGACCGGGTTCGTGCCGTTCGCGGTGTTCCTCGTGGCCGTCACCGCCGAGCTGAACCGGCCGCCGTTCGACCTCGTCGAGGCCGAACAGGAGCTCGTCGGCGGGTTCCACACCGAGTACTCCGGCATCCCGTTCGCGCTGTTCTACCTGGCCGAGTTCATGAACACGATCACGATGAGCGCGATCGTCGTGACGCTGTTCCTCGGCGGACCGCAGCCGATCACGATCGGCGAGACCACGTTGTCGATCGGGTTCCTCCCCGGCGCGCTCGAGGGGACCGTCTGGTTCGTGCTCAAGCTGCTGATCTTCCTGTACGTCTTCGTCTGGCTGCGCGCCACGTTGCCGCGGTTGCGCTACGACCAGCTGATGGATCTCGGCTGGAAGGTGATGATCCCGATCAGCCTGGGGTGGTTCCTGCTGCTCGCGGCCATCCGGGTCGGCGACGCCAACGACTGGAACCCGGTCGCGGTGGTCGTGATCTCGCTCGTCGGGCTGGGTCTCGGCTACCTCATGTTCAGCGCCGCGCTGCGGGTGAGCGCCCGCAACCGCGAACGCGAAGGAGCGATGTTCTGATGGGTTACTTCGAGGGTTTCGGGGTCACGATCCGCCAGCACCGGCTGTTCGGCGGTCGGCGCTACACCAAGGAGTACTCGGGCGGGCGCTACGCCAAGAAGCACGGGCGCGACCACGATCCCGACGTCCGCGACGACGAGAAGATGGAGAAGCCCGAGCGGCTGCACGGCCGGCACGTGCTGAACCGCTACGAGGACGGCATGGAGAAGTGCATCGGGTGCGAGTTGTGCGCCGGCGTGTGCCCGGCCAAGTGCATCTACGTGCGCGGCGCCGACAACGACCCGACCGACCCGACCTCGCCCGGCGAGCGCTACGGCTACGTGTACGAGATCAACTACCTGCGCTGCATCCACTGCGACCTGTGCGTCGAGGCCTGCCCCACCGAGGCCATCACCGAGACGAAGATGTTCGAGTTCTCGTTCACGAACCGGCGCGACGCGATCTACACCAAGGACGAGCTGCTCGTCGACGACGACGGCAAGCCCCGCCAGCTCCCCTGGGAGGACTGGCGCGACGGCGAGGACCTCCACACCAGCGGCTGGGTGCGTGCCACCTCGCCGTCGGGTGACGCGAACTTCCTCGGCGTCGTCGCCTGGAGCGGCGAGCTCGGCTACGGCGTGCGCCCCGCGGAGGAGCGCGAGGACTGATGGACCTCGTTGTCTTCGTGTTGGCGTCGGCGATGGTGATCGCCGGGGCGCTCGGTGTGGTCGTGTTCCGGAACCCGGTGCACGCCGCGCTCGGCCTCGTGCTGACGCTGTTCGGGGTGGCAGTGCACTTCGTCGCGATGGAGGCCCACTTCCTCGCCGCCGTGCAGGTGATCGTCTACGCCGGCGCGATCGTGGTGCTGTTCCTGTTCGTGATCATGCTGCTCGGCGTCGACCGCGCCGAGGACCTCAGCATCGAGCCGATCCCGATCCAACGGCCGCTTGCGGCCGTGGTCGGCGCGGGCACCGTCGTCCTCGTCGGCACCGCGGTCGTGCGCACCCGCGACACGATCGCCCGGGGCCCCGAGCTCGAGGCGTCGGGCGACTCGAACATCCGACTCCTCGCCCGCAACCTGTTCAGCGACCAGGTGCTCGCGTTCGAGCTCACCTCGGTGCTGCTGATCGTCGCAGTGGCCGGCACGGTGCTGCTGACCCGGAAGCAGAAGCGTCGGCCCGAACACGACGGTGGTGGTTCGTGACCGCCGCCGCACTCGCCACGCTCGTGCCGAACAGCACCTGGTACCTCCTGCTCGCCGCCGTCCTGTTCGGCATCGGCGCGTTCGGCCTCCTCGTGCGACGCAACCCGCTCGTGATGTTCATGTGCGTCGAGCTGATGCTGAACGCGGTGAACCTCAGCTTCGTCGCGTTCGCCGTGCGGTTCGGCGACATCGCCGGCCAGACGGCCGTGTTCTTCGTGCTCGTCGTCGCCGCCGCCGAGGTCGTCGTCGGTCTCGGCATCATCGTGTCGATCATGCGGCGGCGGCCCGGAGCGACCGCCGACGACCTCGCGGAGCTGAGGGGCTGAACCGATGGCGGAACTCGTCTGGCTGATCCCTGCGTTCCCGCTGCTCGGGTTCGCGCTGCTCCTGGCGTTCGGGCGACGCCTCGGCGACCCGAAGGCCGGCTACCTCGCCTCGGCGATGGTGCTCGGCTCGTTCGTCGTCTCGGTGCTCGCGTACATCGACCTCGTCGGGCGGCCGGAGGCCGAGCGGGCCGAGGTGACCACGTTGTTCTCGTGGGTGCCGGTCTCGGCGCTGCAGGTCGACATGGCGTTCCTCGCCGATCCGCTCAGCATCGGGATGTGCCTGTTCGTCACCGGCATCGCGTTCTTGATCCACCTGTTCGCCGTCGGCTACATGCACGGCGACCCGAAGTTCTCCAAGTTCTTCTTGTACCTGAACCTGTTCGTGCTCTCGATGGTGGTGCTCGTGCTCGGCGAGAACCTCCTCGTCACGTTCCTCGGGTGGGAGGGCGTCGGTGCCTGTTCGTACTTCCTGATCTCGTTCTGGCACACGCGCGAATCCGCCGCCACGGCGGGCAAGAAGGCGTTCGTCACCAACCGCGTCGGGGACTGGGGCGTGCTGCTCGCCATGTTCCTCGCGTTCGGGGCCGTCGGTTCCCTCAGCTACGCGGACCTGAACGGTGCCGCCATGTCCGGGACGCTGGCCGAGTCGACCGCGACCGGCATCGCCGCGCTGCTGTTCGTCGGGGCGATCGGCAAGAGCGCCCAGCTCCCGCTGTACTTCTGGCTGCCCGACGCGATGGAGGGCCCGACGCCGGTCTCCGCACTCATCCACGCCGCGACGATGGTGACCGCCGGCGTGTTCCTGCTGACGCGCGTCAACCCGGTGATCGCCGTGTCGGCCGACTGGGTGCCGTTGCTCATCGCCTGGGTCGGGGTGATCACGGCGCTGTTCGCCGCCACCGCCGCGGTCGCGCAGAACGACATCAAGAAGGTGCTCGCCTACTCGACGGTCAGCCAGCTCGGCTTCATGTTCCTCGCCATCGGCACCGGAGCGTACGTGGCGGCGATCTTCCACATGATCACCCACGCCGCGTTCAAGGCGCTGCTGTTCCTCGGCTCCGGCTCGGTCATCCACGGCATGCACGACGAGCAGGACATGCGCAAGATGGGCGCGTTGCGGGCGCTGATGCCGATCACCGGCGCGACGTTCATCGTCGGCTGGCTGGCGATCGCCGGCGTGCCGCCGTTCGCCGGCTTCTGGTCGAAGGACGAGATCCTGCTGTTCGCCCTCGCCGACAGCCCGGCGCTGTACGTGATCGCGCTCGTCACCGCGGTGCTCACCGCGTTCTACATGACCCGCCAGGTGATCATGGTGTTCTTCGGCGAGGCGCGGTGGGAGTCGCACGCCGAGGAGCACGGCGCGCACGGCGAGTTCAAGCCGCACGAGTCGTCGCCGATCATGTTGTTCCCGCTGGTGGTGCTCGCCGGTCTCGCCGCCGTGCTCGGGGTCATCCAGCTGCCGTCGTTCTCCTGGATGCCCACCGAGTTGCAGTACCGACTCGAGCACTGGCTCCACCCGGTCGTGGCGTTCGGTGAGGCGAACATCACCGACACCACCGCGTATGCGAACAAGGGCCTCCTCGCCCTGCTCGCGATCGCGATCGCCCTCGTCGGCATCGTGCTCGCGTTCCTCGTGTACCAGCGCCGCACGCTGAAGCCGGTCGAGCCGAAGCTCCTCGCCGACGCCTGGCGGTACGACGCCGCGATCTCCGCGATCATGGGTGGCCCCGGCCGGCGCATCTTCGACGGGTTCGCCTGGTTCGACGCCAAGGTGGTCGACGGTGCCGTCAACGGCACCGGGCGCGCCGTGCGCGCCGCGGGCGGTCAGATCCGCAAGGGCCAGACCGGCTTCATCCGTGGCTACGCCGCGATCATCGGCATCGGCGTGATCCTCATGCTCTTGTGGTTCGTGCTCGCACGGGGGGTGCTGTGATGCTCGCCGCCGCCTCGTCGTTCCCGATCCTGTCGATGCTGGTCGTGCTGCCCGCGGTCGGGGCGCTCCTCGTGGCGTTGATGCCGCGCCGCCGGCCCGAGACGATCAAGCTCGTCGCCACGCTGGCCTCCGCGTCGGTGGGTGCGCTCAGCATCTGGCTGTTGGCCTCCTTCGACGGCGCCGCCGACGGCTTCCAGTTCCTCTCCAAGCACACCTGGATCGAGGCGTGGGGCATCTCGTGGCACCTCGGCGTCGACGGCATCTCGCTGTTCCTCGTCGTGCTGACGGGCGTGCTGTTCCCGCTCGCCATCGCCGGCATCGACCCGCACGCCAAGGCGGGCACCGAGAAGGCCTACTACGCCTGGCTGCTGCTCATGCAGACCGGTGTGATGGGCAGCTTCCTCAGCCTCGACCTGTTCTTGTTCTTCGTGTTCTTCGAGCTCGTGCTCGTCCCGATGTACCTGCTGATCGGCGGGTGGGGCTACGAGAACCGCATCTACGCCGCCACCAAGTTCTTCTTGTTCACGATGCTCGGCTCGGCGTTCCTGCTCGTCAGCATCGTCGCCACCGCGGTGATCGGCGGCAACGACCTCGGCACCGGCATCACGTTCGACCTGGTGCTGCTCGCCGAGGAGGCCGAGTTCGCGGCGGGCACCGGCCGTTGGCTGTTCTTCGGCATCGCGATCGCGTTCGCCGTCAAGGTGCCGATCTTCCCGGTCCACACCTGGCTGCCCGACGCGCACACCCAGGCACCCACCGCGGGCTCGGTCGTGCTCGCCGGCGTGATGCTGAAGCTCGGCACGTACGGCTTCGTGCGGTTCGG
>SKSP01000260.1 GCA_007122945.1 Ilumatobacteraceae bacterium
AGCATGGTGACCCGGTCCTCGTAGAGGCCCTGGGGTTCGGAACCCACGGGCGATCGGCCATAGCGCACCCACTCGCCGCCTTCGTAGACGAGGTAGTCGTGGTAGAAGTGCGGCGTTTCACTGTCCCAGCGGAAGCGCCAGAAGATCTCGTCGTCGTCGTAGGCGACCTTCATGTCGAGGTCCATGACGAGATCGTCCGGGATCGAGATGTTGCGGTCCACGTCCTCCTTGACGACCCCCGTCGACGCGAAGCCCAGCGACAGGCCGGCGACCAGCACGATCGCGACGGCGACGAATGCGAACCTCGGCATCGAACCCATGGAAATCCTCTCTACCTCTCTTCCATGCTCATCGACGAACGACTCTCGCGCCGACCGACATCACGAACACTCGTCGCTCAACGTAACGCGTCGACCGGGTCGGTGCGAACGATCCGTCTCACGTCGGCGAGTGAACCGGCGACGGCCGCGAGTGCCGCACCCGCGATCACCACGACCGAGGAGCGAGGATCGACGTGAAGGGGAACCGTCGAAGGCGCCACGGTCCCGACCGCCGTCAGCACCACGAGCGCCGCGACCGAGGAAGCGAGCACGGCCACCACCGCCTGTGTGATCACCGCGCCCGCCAGCGTTCTCGGTCGGACACCGAGCGCGAGCAGACGTCCGTGCAAGCGTCGCCGGCCGACAGCGAGGATCGACATGAACACCCCGACGACCGCGGCGGCAGCCACCAACACGGCCGCGACGAGCGCTCGGAGCGTTCGCTGTTGAGCGGCGACGCCCGGGATCGCCTGCCACGCCTCGTGGGCGGTGACCACCTCGATGCCTCCCTGGACGTCGCTCATCTCCTCGAGCTCGGCGCGGGCCTCGACGAACGCCTCGTCGATCACCTGACGCACGTGCGCCGCGCCTGCGCTCGGCGAGACGCTCACGGCGATCACCGATGTCAGCGACTCGTCGACGTCGAACTCGGGGAGCGCCAGGTTCCGGATCACGGCGAACTCGCTGGGAGGCAGCCAGACGGTCGGCCGGAAGAGATAGCTGGCGTCGTCGACGATGCCGACCACCTCGATCGTGAAACGGTCGACGGTGAGGTGGTCGCCCACACCGATGCCCTGCTGCGCCAACCGCGAGTCGATCGCTGCGACCCGCGGTTCGCCGTCGAAGGGGAGCCGGCCGCGCACGACATCGGCCGGACGCCCGGGGAGCCCGTGGCTCACCGACACCGCCACCACCGAGATGTCCTCGTCAGCGTCCGCCGGCCGCACGGCGGTCGGGACGAAGCCGAGGGCCCCGGCACCGGTGACGCCCGCCTGGTGGCTGATGGCGATGGTGAGCACGTCGGGGAGGACGCTGCGGAACACGTTCAAGCTGGCGCCGTCGGCGAACACGAAGACGTCCGCATCGGTGTTGCGGAGGGCGCCGGTGCTGGCACGGAGCAGACCGTCGGCGAGGGCCATCACCGCGAGCGCGAGGAACATCACCGCCGCCAGGGTCACGGTGAGCGGCACGAACCGTCTCGGCGCGCGGCGCATCTCGGCGAGGGCGAGTCGGATCACCGGTCGGCCTCGGCGATGGCTCGGACGGGATCGACCCGGGTCCCGCTCGTGACGCCGGGGAGCGCGGCGATCAATGCGCCCGCGGCCAGGAGGACCACGACGAGCGCGACCTCCGATGGGCGAACGGTGAGCGGGAACGTCGGCGGTGTGACCTGACCGAGCGCCCACACGGCGAGCGCTCCGGTCAGGGTGCCCGAGGTCGCGACCGCTCCAACCTGGGTGAGCAGCGCGCGGACCAGGCAGGAGCGCCGGACGCCGATCGCGGAGAGCACGGCGACATCACGCGCCTGCTGCGACGCGACGAGCGACCAGAACGCGCCGACGAGGATCAACGCGGCACCGACGGCGACGATCGTGATCATGCGGAAGCTGTCACGGATCCCGGCGAGCCCCGGAAGTTCGGAGGCGGCCTGCGCGGGCGTCCGGGCGGTGACACCGTCCACGGTGCGGTTGATCCGATCCATCACCGCCGGTGCCTCGTGACCGGCGGCCGTCTGCACCGCCACCATGGTGGGGCGCAGTTCGGTGGCGTCGGGGAAGCGTTGCGCGAACGTGGACAGCCAGTCGTCGAAGGTGGCGTGCAGGGTCAAGATGCCGCCGAATCGCGCGCCGCGAGCGATGCCGACGATCGTGAGCTCGACGTCGGCCCCGACGATGCGCACCCTGTCCCCGAGGGCCAGTCCGTTGTGCCGTTCGATCTCGTCGATCACCACCTCGCCCGGCCCCGTCGGACGACGCCCTTCCAGCAGCACGCCCGGGCGACCCGGCCCCGATGGCGGCGCGCCGAACAACGAGGCGGCGACCTCCCGGTCGTCGACCACGGCCGTCACCCGCAGCTCGCCGACTGGTTCCGACCGGGCGACTCCGGACACCATGCTCAACTGCTCGAGGTGCTCCGAGGTGATGCGGCTGGCCTGCGGCACACCACGCGAGGCCGTGGTGAGCACCACCAGATCGGCCTCCATGGTCGCGACGGCACCCGCCAGCGTCCGGTCGAGGGTCGTGGACAAAGCGTTCACGAACACGACGAGCGCGGTCAGGATGCCGAACGCCAGCACGAGCACGCTCGTCCGGCGGGCGGAGCGGCGCAGCTGCAGCAATCCGAGTCGCATGGGCGGGGAGGCTCAGAGCCGATCCATGGACGCCTGCGGTCGTCCGAGTCGGACGGTGGGCTCCACCGAGCCTCCTCGAACTCGATCGCTCACCGACGTCCGCCAGCTGCCCTTCGTCACCCGCACAGCGTAGGACCCTGATCGCCGAGTCGACGGCACACGTCGCGGGGCTTCGTGGTGAGCCGCGACCGGGAGCGCCCGGGTGCCGAAGACCACTCGATGCGCTGGCCCGATACCGCCCGGGCGGTGACGAGCTGCTGGACCGTCTGGATACGTGGGTCAGCAGGGCTCGCGCCGAGGCGGCGTTCTCGAAGTCGGGCGACTGGAAGCACACCTCCATCACGACGCTCTCCCAGATGGCACGCGGCCAGGGTTCGGCGGCGGCACCACACTGAGCGGCACTCACGTCGGCGGTGCGACCGCGCGGATCGATGCCGACGGGCCATTCGAGGTCCACCGGGTTGCGCCGGAGGTGTCGGTTCAGGATCGGAGGTGGGTCGGGTCGCCCGTTGCGTTGGAGTCGGGCGTGTGATGGCGGTCCCGCTGGAGGTGGCTCCGAGCGTGGGCCATGGCTGCGTCGAGGTCGTCGAAGAGGTGGTTCTCGTGGGCGAGTCGGTCGATGGCGCCGACCTCTCGGAGGATCCGGAGGTGTTCGGGGCGGGGCCCTTTCAACAACACGGTGATGCCGCGCCCTTCGAGGGTCTCGATGATCTCACCGAGCGCTTGGGCGCCGGTGGCATCGAGGATCTGGAGTTGCGGGAGGCGCAAGATGACGACCCGGACGTCTCCGATCGAGGTGAGCTCGTCGAGGAACCGTTGGACAGCGCCGAAGAACAGCGCCCCGTCGAACCGGTACGACACGATGTGATCGGCGCGCAGCTCCGCGGCCGTGTCGGCGTCGATCAGCGGTAGTGGTTCGGCGATCGGCACCGAGGTGCGTGCCAGGTGTCGGAGCGCCAGCACGGCCGCGACCGCCATCCCGATCTGGACCGCGAGGATGAGGTCGAACGCGACGGTGACGACGGCCGTGACCACCAAGATGACGGTGTCGGAGCGTGTGGCCCGAACGATCGACAACAGATTGTGGCGTTCGATCATCCGCACGGCGGTCACCATCAGCACCCCAGCCAACGCGGCGATCGGGATCCTCGCGACCAGTGACGCGCCTGCGAGCACGACGGCGATCAGCAGGAGCGAGTGGACGATCGCGGCCAGCCGGGTGCGAGCACCAGCCTTGACGTTGACCGCCGTCCGAGCGATCGCACCGGTCGCCGGCATGCCACCGAACAGGGGTGACGCGATGTTGGCGAGGCCCTGGCCGATGAGCTCGCGGTTCGGGTCGTGACGTCCGACGCCGGCCATGCCGTCGGCGACCTTCGCCGACAACAGGCTCTCGAGAGCCGCGAGCGCGGCGACGGCCAAGATCGCGCCGAACAGATCGGAGACCACGCCGACCTCGAGATTGGGCAGCGATGGCGACGGCAACGACGATGGCAGTTCGCCGATGAGACCGACCGGGGCGTCGGCCAGCACCGAGACCGCTGTCGCGGCGACCACGGCCAGCAGGGAGGCCGGCAGCCCCCGGTGAATCTTCGGGGCGCCGACCATCACGACCACGACCACACCGACCAGTGCGAGCGCCCACCACGACCCGCCACCTCCGAGCGCGTCTCGGAGGGCCCGGAACGCGACGGCGGCGACGTTCTCGCCCTCCGGTGGTGCGACGCCGAGCGCGGCCGGTGCCTGCTGCAAGAAGATGATCACGGCGATGCCCGCCGTGAACCCCTCGATGACCGGCCAGGGGATGTACGCCAAGTACCGGCCGAACCCGATCACGCCCGCCACCACGATCAACAGACCCGCGAGGATCGCGACGGTGAACACCGCCTCCACACCGTGCCGGGCGACCAGCGGGACCAACACGACCGTCATCGCCCCCGTCGGGCCCGACACCTGCACGTTCGAGCCACCGAACACGGCCGCGACCAGACCGGCCACGATCGCGGTCACCAGCCCCGCCTCGGCCCCGAGACCGGCCGAGATGCCGAACGCCAACGCGAGCGGCAGCGCGACCACGCCGACCGTCAGCCCGGCCAGGACGTCGTTGCGCCACGAACGCGACAACCCGGCATAGTCGCCACGGCCGGGCAGCAATGCCCGGCCACGCTTCCACCACTGGGGCGGAGAACAGGAACCGGTGCTGCTCACGTGCGGTTGATCACGAGGCGGCCTCGTCCGCCTCGAGATCCTCGAGCAGGTCGCGGGTCTGTTCCAACCGGGCGATGAGGAACCGACGAGCCACCGACAACAGCTCGGCCAGCAGCGGATCGCGCAGCGAGTAGAACACGGTCGTCACCTCCCGACGGGACACCACGAGCCCAGCCCGACGAAGGATGCCGAGCTGCTGCGACAAGTACGGGGCATCCACCTCGATCGCTGCTGCCAGGTCGGACACCGACCGCTCGGCCCCTGCTGCGAGCACCTCCAAGGCGCGTATCCGCACCGGGTGCGCCATCGCCTTGAACAGCTCGGCCTTGGCGTCGTGAACGGGGGTCTCCACTCGATCCGGCATGTTCGCTCCTCCGCACCCGACTATATCTCGATATCTGTAGATTACAGTAACGATGAATAGGGGATCTACGCGGCCCACAATTGCGGACGTGACCGCCAGCAGCAGCGTCAACCCGTGTCACCGGTGAGTCACCCCGAGCTCCGCGCGGTCGACGACGGTGTCGTGATCTCGGTCCACGTCCAACCAGGCGCTCGCACCACCGGCATCGCCGGTCGTCACGGCCAGTCGCTCAAGGTCAGAGTCGCTGCACCCCCGCACGACGGACGGGCGAACCTGGCGGTCGTCGAGCTGATCGCCCGGACGTTCGGCGCGCGGACCGCGCAGGTCCGCATCGTCGCCGGCGCATCCTCACGAGCGAAACAGGTCCTCGTCACGGAGGTGGCCCTTCCGGCCGCAGCAAGGATCATCGACGCACTCCTCGAGTGACCGACCCGCATCCAGCTCGACCAGCGATCGTCACCGATCGCCGTCGTCCCGTCGCTCGGGTAGCGTTCAACCGTGGCCATGACGTCCGAGGGCCTGCGCCGAGAAGCGCTCGCCCTGTCCGAGGTCGAGCGGGCCGATCTTGCCGCCGAGCTGTTGGTGAGCCTGGAGGAGCCCGAGTCTGCTGACGACGTGCGGGCGCGTTCGGAGTGGTCGGCGGAGATCGAACGTCGCGCCCGCCGTGTGATCGCTGGCGGCGCGAGCAGCCAGAGCTGGCCAGCGGTCCGACAACGTGTCGCTGACTCACTGAACGGGTGACGCGCGAGGTCCGCTTCCTCGACGAAGCGGTCGCCGAGTTGCACGAACGACGCGGGCCGACGTACTGGATCGATCGCGCTGAACGCTGAATCGGGCTGGCCACCACGAGTGCACGGGCATGGTGCGCCCGAACCAGCGATCGTCACCTCCAGGGATTCGCCACGTACTCGATCGCCCTCACCTGCATGGTGGAGATGGCAAGCTGCGACGCATGCGTCACAGGGTCGTCACTCATCTCGCCACGGGCGAGACCACGACCGAGACGATGAGCGCGAGTCGACTCCACCTGCGCCGGCGATGGTCACCGATCGGATGCTGGTTCCGGAACCGTTGGAACTGGCGAAAGGGCCGCCGGGTTCGCGAGGAGACCCGGCGTCTGCGTGCGCTGTCGGTGCCGGCCCCAGAGGTCGATGCTGACGTCGATCCCGGGGTTCGCCGCGTGGCGATCCTGCTCGATGGTTCGCCGGCTCTCTCGGTGCTCGATCTCGGGTACGGGCCGGGTGAGGCGGTGATCACCGCAGCGGCGCGCGAGCCGCAGCGTGTGGCCCCCTACCTCGAGGCTGTGTTGGGTTACAGCGACGACGAGATCGTCGGTGTCGAGTCGGCCCGTGGACGTGAAGCCGTCCGGGAGCGCAACGAGTTGATGCGTGAGGTCCGTGCAATCTTGAGCGAGGACCCGAAGACGCGCTGGCAAGGCCCTGAGCTGAACTGAACCTGATCGGGACACGCTCCACGAGCTCGGATTCGTCATCGACGATCGAGCGCTCGTGTTCCGCAAGCCGGACGGACCGACCTACGTCGAGATCGCCACCCGGGTCGAAGGTGGCTTCGACCGGGCACACGAGCATCCCAGGGCGGTTCAAGGTGCTGGCGATCTGGGCACCGCGTGGTGGCGGGATCGTGCTTGGCTACGGCGTTCGAGCGTTGGCATCGACGAGTTCTCGATCTCCGAGTGGTTCCCGCAACTGGACGACGTAGGGGGTCTCGACTCCTTGGCAGTCCTGGTCTCCGCCGAGGGGCTTCACCGTGATGCCGATGGCGACGACGGAGGCCGAGTAGGCGACGTCGACCTCCATCCGGTCCGTCGCGAGCGCGCCCGATGCGCACGCCTGCTCGCGCACCACGATCGGAATCTCGGTGCTCGACGGCCGCGGCGCGAAGGAAGGGTCGAGGCGCCACTCGGCATCCTCAGCTCGCGGCCAGGCCGCCACCACAACCGCGATCGCAGCCGCAACGACCGCGAAGACGATCGCGCCGAGCAACACGCTCGGCCAGCGCGGAGGCGACTCCTCGGGCACACCGACAGGCTGTTCGCCGTTCGCGTGCCCGTCAATCCCTCACAACCTGAGACCGCGACCGACAACAACTCGATCACCACATCCGGCGGGGAACCCTCACCGCCGGCGAGCAGCTCCCGACCGTCCGCCAACTCGCCCGGGATCTCGGCATCGCCAAGAACACCGTCGCCCGCGCCCACCAAGCACTCGAAGCCGACGGCCTCGGATAGAGCCTCGTGATCGGCGACCGACGACGCGGCACCACCGTGCAAGCCCACACCCCCGACCGGAACACACTGATCGAAGCAGCCGCCCAGCGATACCTCGACGACCTCGAAGGACTCGACATCACGATCGACGAAGCCACCACAGCAGTTCAGCAAGCGTTCCGACACCGACGCCCACAGGCCACGCGGGACCGCCCGAGACGAACCTCGACATCAGCGCGGCGCAGTAGCAGACCCCCACTGTGAACGCGCTCCGTGCCCGCCGACTCGCCGCACGGTCAGAGGCTCGTGCCGAGCGACCCAACTACTCGAGACTGCCGTATTGGGCG
>SKSP01000094.1 GCA_007122945.1 Ilumatobacteraceae bacterium
GATCGGCGATCGGCGATCGGCGCTTCTCCCACTGAACGCAGCGAGGTCGACACGCCGCGCGTCCGATCAGAAGTAGATGATGCGCTCCGCGTTCGCCTCGGCGACATCGAGGTCGTCGGTGTAGGCACCGGTCGACAGGTACTTCCACCCGCCGTCGCACACGATGAACACGATGGTGCCCCGGTCGATCTGGCTGGCGACCTTGGCCGCACCTGCGAGCGCGGCGCCCGACGAGATGCCGGCGAAGATCCCGCACTCAGCGACGAGGCGGCGGGTCCACTCGATCGACTCACGCGGCCGCACGACCCGCTTGCGGTCGAGCAGGTCGTGGCCGTCCCAGTTCTCGAAGACCGGGGGGATGTAGCCCTCGCCGATGTTGCGCAACCCCTCGACGACCTCGCCGAGCGGTGGTTCGACGGCGACGATCTGGATGCTCGGGTCGTGCTCTTTCAAGAAGCGACCGGCGCCCATCAGCGTGCCGGAGGTGCCGAGCCCGGCGACGAAGTGGGTGATGTCGGGAACGTCGCGGAGGATCTCGGGCCCGGTGCCCTCGTAGTGCGCCCGGGGGTTGGCGTCGTTGGCGTACTGGTAGAGGAAGCACCACTCCGGGTGCTCGGCCGCGAGTTCGCGGGCCCGAGCAACGGCGCCGTTCGAGCCCTGCTCACCAGGGGTGAGGATGATCTCGGCGCCGAAGATCTCGAGCATCTGCCGGCGTTCGACCGACACGCTCTCGGGCATCAGGATCTTGATCGGGTGGCCCTTGATGCGGGCGATCGCGGCGAGCGCGATGCCGGTGTTCCCCGACGACGGCTCGACGATCGTCTGACCGGGCAGCAGATGGCCGTCGGCCTCGGCCCGCTCGATCATCGCCTTGGCGATGCGGTCCTTCACCGACCCGAACGGGTTCTGCATCTCGAGCTTGGCGACGATGCGGACGTCGGGGTTCGGCGACAGCACGGACACGTCGACCACGGGGGTGTCGCCGATCAGATCGAGCACGGACTCGTTGACGAGCCCGAGCCCGGGCACGCCCAGTCGGCCCGGGTGGCTCCGTTCTCCGAGAGTGGTGGGCGTCAGGGTGGTCATCAGCTGGTACAACCTCGTGGTCGGCAGGGGCATTCCGACAAATCCGATTCGATTCATCATGAATCTACCCCCGGCTCGACCTGCGAGCATGGTCCGGTGCGCAAGTACGTGATCATGGGGGTCCAGGGCAGCGGGAAGGGGACCCAGGCGACGATGCTCGCCGAGGCCTTCGATCTCGTCCACGTGAGCGTCGGCGACATCTTCCGATGGCACGTCCAGAACCACACCAAGCTGGGTGCCCAGGTCCGCCGGACGATGGCGGGCGGCGACCTCGTCGGTGACGACCTCGTCGAGTCGGTCGTGCGGACCCGGCTCGACCAGCACGACTGGAACTACGGGTTCGTGATCGACGGGTTCCCCCGCAACCCCGCCCAGGCGGAGTTCTTCCTCGAGAGCTACGACATCGACGGCGTGATCGTGCTCGAGATGCCCGACGCCGAGGTCGAACGACGGGTGCTGTCGCGCCGCCTCTGCAGTCAGTGCGGGCTCGACTACAACCTGATCGCCCACCGCCCCGAGGAACCCGACACGTGCGACGTGTGCGGCGGTCGCCTGGTGCAACGCCCCGACGACAACCCCGAGGCGCTCCGCCAGCGGCTCGACGACTACCACCGCAGCACCGCACCGGTCATCGAGATCTTCCAACGCAAGGAGTACGTCGTCCGGATCGACGCGACGCGCTCGCGCGACGACGTGTTCCACGACATCTGCCGGCAACTCGACCTCCCGCTCGACCGCTGACGACGCCAACGTCGGCTCGGGCCCCGCGATACTTGGCGGATCGTCACCGTCATCACCCCCCGTCACCCGCTCGCCCCGGGCAGCGCTCGCCGCCGGCGCTGGCCGGCGATCCTGGCCGCCGGCGTCCTGGCGATCGCGGCCTGCACCGACGGCTCCGCGCCGTCGGCCGTCGACAGCGAACCCGTCCCGACCGACCCCGACGAGCCGGCCACCGGTTCCGGGCCGGACGGACCCGGCGACGAGCCGGACGGCCCGGACAGCCCGGACGACCCGGCGACCGGCGACCGGCCCGACGAGCCGTCCGCCGCCGGCGACCTCGAGTGGACGGCGTGCCCGGACGTGATCGACACGACGCTGGAGTGCGCCACGTTGACGGTGCCGCTCGACCACGCCGACCCCGACGGCGAGCAGATCGACCTCGCCCTCAACCGCATCCCTGCGTCCGGGGCGCGCACCGGCGCCGTGCTCGTGAATCCCGGTGGACCCGGCGGCTCGGGCGTCGACGTCGTCGAGGCGCTCGGCTCGATCGCCGTCCAGACGATGGGGTTGCGCGAGCTCGACCTGATCGGCTTCGACCCACGCGGTGTGGATCGCTCGGGCGGCCTGCGTTGCGTCGACGACGACGAGCTCGACGAGCTGCTGTACCCACGGGTCGGCCCCGACGGCGCGATCGTCGATGCCGGTGCGGACGAAACGGTCGCGGGCGAGCTCGACGACGAGCGGTTCGCGGCCGCGTGCCGCGAGGTGTACGGCGACAGCCTGCAGCACTACTCGACGATCGCCACGGCTCGCGACATCGACCTGATCCGGGAGGCGTTCGGCGACGACACGATCTCCTACATCGGCATCTCCTACGGCACGTACCTGGGTGCGGTGTACGCCACGTTGTTCCCCGACCGGGTGCGCGCGCTGGTGCTCGACTCGGGCTTCGAGCCGACCGGCGACACCCTCGAGCAGCGCTATCTCACCCAGCTCGTCGGCTTCGAGGACGCGTTCGACGCCTGGGCCGCGGACTGTGGGGGCGACGACGGGTGCCCGTTCGCCCACGACGACGTCGGCGCGGCGTGGGATGCGCTCCGCGACCGGGTCGCCGACGAGCCCGTCCCGGCGGACGACGGCCGGGCCGTCGACGACGGCGTGCTCGGCACCGCGACGAGCGCCGCCCTGTACGACCCGATCACCTGGTCGCGCCTCAGCTCGGCCCTCGCCGGGCTCGAACAGGGCGACCCCGGCGGTGTCCTCGAGCTCGCCGACCTGTACAACGGCCGCCGCGTCGATGGCTCCTACCGCACCATCCAGCAGTCGTTCACCGTCATCTCGTGCGCCAGCGGGTTCGGGGCACCCGAACCCGACGACCCCGACGCACTCGCTGCACTGATCCGCGAGGCCGCACCGCGTTGGGGCAGCGACGTCGACGCCGACAGCTTCGGTGATCGGTGCGCCGGCCTCGTCGAACCGGTGGAGCTCCCGACGCTCGGGTACGACGGCGACGCGCCGGTCGTCGTCATCGGCGGCATCAACGACCCGGCGACGCCGTTCCGCTGGTCCGAGGAGCTCACCGAGGCGATGGGCCCGTCGGCCACCCTCGTCACCTGGAACGGCGAGGGACACGGGATGCTGTTCGGCTCCGACTGCCTGATGGGGATCGCCGGCCGGGTGCTGACCGAACTGCGGACGCCGCCGGAGGGCACGGTGTGCGAACCCGACCCCGACGTCCCGAAGCCGGACTTCTGGGACGACATCGGCGTGCCCGACGGGGTCGATCCCGAGCCGCTCGGACCCGAGGCGCTGCTGCTCCTCGGCCTGCCACCGCGGCTGGTCTACGGCGAGGCGCGCACCTCGGTGCTCGGAGCCGAGGCACTGCTCGACGCGTACGCCACCGAGCTGTCGGCGGCCGGGTTCACGTCGTTCGGCCGCGAGGAGCCGCTGCCCGGCATGCTGCTCGACACCTACGCGACGTCGTCGTTCGAGATCGTGGCGGTGCTCGTGCTGACCGAGGAGGCCTACGAGTCCGACGACCTGGCGCCGGCCCGCCGCCTCGTGGGCGACGGCGAGACGCTCTTCGCACTGATCTCGTTCGACGCCTGACGGGCGGGACGCGCCCGCCGCGCCGGGTCACTCGATCTCGATCGGCTCCTCGGTGATCTCGCCGTCGACGACGCGGTAGCTGCGCACCTCGGGCACCTCGCGCTTCAGGCTGACGATGACGTAGTGCCACGTCGGGTCGGGGGCCTGGGCGACGTCGGTGGGGCTCGGATAGGGCTCGGAGTGGGTGTGGGAGTGCACGACACCGTTGATCAGCCAGCCGTGGTCGTCGGCGTCGTCCTCGGCGCGCAGGTGGTCCCGCGGGTCGATCGTGTACACGCGGGCGCTGGCCGCTGCGTTCCGGCAGCGGTAGAACCTGATCGCCTCGTCGGGCCGCTCCGCCGGTCCGGCGATCAGCCCGCACGCCTCCTCCGGGTAGCACTCGTACGCGAGGGCGACGAGCTCGTCGAGGGCCTCCCGGTCGAGTCGCAGCACGGGGCGCACGCTAGCGGTGCGGCCCGCTCCGTCGACCGCTCGGTAGCCTCGTCGGTCCGATGTCCGGAACCACACCGATCGCGAACAACCGGCGCGCCCGCCACGACTTCGAGATCCTCGACACCGTCGAGGCCGGCATCGTCCTGCACGGCAGCGAGGTCAAGAGCCTGCGCCTCGGCCAGGTGCAGCTCGCCGACGCCTACGCCCGGGTCCGCAGCGGCGAGGTCTGGATGGACGGCGTCCACATCGCGCCGTACCAGTTCGCCAGCGGTGTCGGGGCCCACGATCCGGACCGGTCCCGCAAGCTGCTGTTGCACCGCAGCGAGATCGACCGCCTGTCGGACCGCATCGACCGCGAGCGGCTGACGCTCGTCCCGCTGGCGCTGTACTTCCGCGACGGCCGGGCGAAGGTCGAGCTCGGCCTCGCCAAGGGCCGCACGAAGGGCGACAAGCGCCAGGCGATCGCCGAGCGCGACGCCAAGCGCGAGGTCGAGCGGGCCCTCGGCCGCACCGCGAAGGGCACCGACCGCTCCTGAGCCGGCCCGCTGCGCGACGATGGCACCATGAGCATCGCCGTGGACGTCGCCGCACTCGACGGGGAGATGGCCGGTCGGCCGTTCTGCTACCTGCTGACCGTCTCCGACGACACCCGCCCGCACGCCGTCGCCGTCCAGCCGGTGCTCGACGACGGAGTCCTCACGGCCGAAGCCGGCTCACGCACCACCACCAACGCCGGCGAACGACCGGCGGTGTCGCTCGTGTTCCCGCCGACGGAACCGGACGGGTACAGCCTAATCGTCGACGGGACGGCCACGGCCGGCGACGGCCGGGTGAGCGTCATCCCCACCCGCGCCGTCCTGCACCGACCCGCACCGACACCCACCGACCCGCCGGCCGACGGGTCGTGCGGCAGCGACTGCGTCGAGCTCGCCGAGCCGACGCCGTGACGGCCGTTCCGGGCGTACACTGGTACTCGACATACCGACCACGGGGCTGACTGGTTTCGACGTCAGAGCTGTTGGGCGGGTTTGCGACCCGAGTTGCTCAGACTCGCTAAACGGGGTACCAACAACAACTGACGCCAAGAGCGATCAGTTCGCTCTCGCCTGATCCGTCAGGTGAGCTGCGACACCGTGAGCAGCAATGCCACACGGGGCCACTCCACCGCAGCCCGGCACCAGAAGCGGAGGATGACGGCGGGAAAGACCGCTGACGGCCGGAAAGACGGCTGACCCTCGGGAAAGACCGGGCGTTGACCCTCCGGGGTCAGCCGACCCGCCGGTGAGCCAGCGTCAGGCTCGAAGTCGGGAATGGTCGTAGCAGGTTCGTCCACGGGCTGATGGACGGGGGTTCGATTCCCCCCAGCTCCACGAATTTCGAGGCGTGTTTGCCCAGCTCAGGGTACGTGCGCCTCGATTGCGGCTCGGCCGCAGGACGCGAGGAGGACGCGGCGCTCAGCGTTCACCGTTCCGTAACGTGGCGGCCCCGAACGACGCCGTGAACGTGATGTACGGCGGCGAGCACAGGCAGAGCGCCTCGGACCTCAGCTCGACGTCGCTGCCGACCGCATTGCTGCGCTGGGGCGCAAGATCGGCGCCGCCATCGGCAGCCAGCAGATCCCGACGTCGAACCGTGCGCTCGCCGCCCGCCAGGCGGGACTCCCGTTCGACCCGGACCGCATCGAACGCTTCGACGCACTCGTCGTCGCCCTGCGCTCTGCGGCTCCCCAATCGCGCCACGGGCTCGCTCCCGACTCGTCAGCGTTCTCGGTGCAGGCGTTCTGGGAGGCGTACTTCTCCAACTACATCGAAGGCACCACCTTCACCGTCGACGAGGCCAAGTCCATCGTCTTCGACAGCGCACTGATCGCCAACCGAACCGCCGACAGCCACGACATCCTCGGCACGTACTCGATCGTCGCCGACACCGACGAGATGAGCCGGACGGCCGCCGACCCCGACGAGTTCCTCGACCTGCTGCGGGCCCGGCACGCCACACTCATGGGTGGGCGACCGGAGATCGCCGGGTCGTTCAGGACGCTGCCGAACCAGGCGGGCATGACCCTGTTCGTGGAACCCGGCCTCGTCGCCGGAACCCTGCGCGAGGGGTGGCGCCGACTCGCAGAGCTCGACACCGCCTGGGAACGCGCCGTCTACATGATGTTCCTCGTCTCCGATGTCCACCCATTCGCCGACGGCAACGGCCGCATCGCCCGCGTGATGATGAACGCCGAGCTCGTCGCAGGTCACCAATCGAAGATCATCGTTCCCACCGGGTTCCGTATCGATTACCTCAACGCGCTCCGGCGCCTCAGCCGAGACGACGACCCCAGCGTCTACATCAAGGCGCTCCGCTTCCTCCACGACCACACCGCCCAGATCGACTGGACCACCCACGACACCGCCGAAGCCGACCTCCGCAGCACCAACGCGTTCGAGGAGACCAACGACGCCCCACGGCTCAGACTGCTTCGCCCGGTGCGACCGAACGGGTGAGATCATCCGCTCCTGTCAGGGCGAACGTCGTCCGGCTCGCTCAGCGAAGGAATCGAGCGCGGCGAGCACCTGGACGGCGGCATATCGCCGGTTGCGACGGCCACCGGTGATCTCCGCCAACGCGCCGATCTCGACGAGCTCGGTGATCGCAGCCTCAGCGCCCATCACCGACACCCCGAGCTCACGTTGCACGAGCGCATTGTCGAACACGGGATGCTGGAGGACGACGTCGAGCACTTGCCAGACCGTCGCCTGACGACGACTGGTGATCGCGTCGCTCCATGCCGCCCGGAGCGTGCGTAGCTCGGTGACGAGCTGGCGGCCGTTGACCACGCTGTCGAAGCTCGCTTCGGCGAAGCGCTCGACGATCGGGCGGATGTCACCCGACCGGTACGCCGTGAGCGCATCGAAGTACCGGTCGGTGTCGGTGAGCAGACCGGCCGAGACCGGCACGGTCACCTGGCGGGTCAGGCGTTTGCCTCTCAGCAAACAGTGCACGAGCGCCCGCCCGGTGCGGCCGTTGCCGTCGGGGAACGGGTGGATCGTCTCGAACTGGGCGTGAGCGATCGCCGCCTGCGGTAGCACCGCCAGATCGTCGCGCCGCATGAACTCCACGACATCGTCGATCGCCGCCGGCACCCGCGTGTGATGCGGCGGGACGAAGCTCGCCGTGTGGGGCCCGTAGCTGCTCGAGCCGATCCACACCTGTGCGTCGCGCCACCGACCCGCGATCTTCGGGTCGTGTTGGCCGAGCAGCGCAGCGTGCATCGCGAGGATCGCCGGCACGTCGAGACGGTCTGCGAGCTCGATCGCCGCCTGCATCGCCGTCGTGTTGGCGACGATCTCGGCGGCGTTGCGCCGCGACGTGTCACCCAGCTCGGCGAGCGCCACCGCCTTCGCCGATGCGGTCAGGTTCTCGATACGCGACGACGC
>SKSP01000259.1 GCA_007122945.1 Ilumatobacteraceae bacterium
GCCGGCCCGGCCGGGCCGTCGAGCAGACGGCGCTCGGCACCCTCGAGGCCGACGGCGTCGACCGTGGCGGCGAGGAGCTGGTCGGCCTCGGCGCGCCGCCGCTGGTCCAGCTCGTCGTACTGGGCGGGCGACATCGACCCGGCACCGAAGCCGGAGACGCCCGTCACCAAGGTCTCGTCGAGCGGCTCGAGGACGGTGACGACGATGATCCGGTCGGGCGGGGCCAGCTGGCGCAGTCCGGTCCGGATCGCGGCGAGCGCCGTGTCGGAGCCGTCGGTGCAGAGCACGACCGTGGACGACATCGGGTCAGTCTCGCACGTCCGGACCGACGAGGTGACGTACCGGCTCGCGGGGATCAGCTCGCGGCCGCCCGGTCGGCGGCGACGGCGTCGTACGTGGCGTAGTCGGTGGCGGTGTCGTCGGCGTACTCCCACCGCATCAGGCCGGCATCGGCCCACAGGCGGCGCAGGTGGCCGTCGTTGGCGTCGAGCAGACCGAGCTTGCGGACGTTGGGGACGAGCTTCGAGAAGAACGCTTCGTCGAAGTTCGTGAACACCGAGCGGTCCAGCGTCCGTGCAGCCTCGGACAGGTAGGGTGCCGCGCGCTCGAAGCCCACCCCCATGCGCTCCCAGATCTCGGGGATCGCCGAGCGGGTCCGGTTGCGGATGGTGTTCTCGGCGAGGAACTCCTGGCGGTCACGCAGCTCGGCGGCACTCAGGTGCTCGTAGTACTCGGTGAGGCTGATCACCCCGAACGCGACGTGACGCGCCTCGTCGGACAAGACGTAGCGGAGGAGCTTGCGCAGGAGCGGTTCCTCGGTCCAGCGCAGCAGCGACCCGAACGCCGCGAGCGCGAGGCTCTCGATGACGATCTGCATGCCCAGGTAGGCGATGTCCCAACGGCTGTCCTCGACGAGCGCGGTGATCTGCGCCTCCAGTGGCGGGTTCATCGGGTACGCCTCGCCGAGCTTGGTGTGGAGGTACCGGGCGAACACCTCGGTGTGACGGGCTTCGTCCATCGTCTGGGTCGCGGCGTAGTACTTGGCGTCGATCCACGGCACGGTCTCGGTGATCTTGGCCGCGACGATCATGGCGCCCTGCTCGCCGTGCATGAACTGCGAGAGCTGTGCCTTGAGCGCCTCGATGCCGAGCGCGGTGAACTCCCGCTCGCCCCAGCTGGCGAACGGCGAACCCGGGAGCGATGCGGCGGCCCGGGCGACCTGGACGATCACGGCCTGCTCGGCGGACGCGGCCGCCAGCGCTTCGGGGTCCACGTCGATGGACCAGTCGAGGTCGGTGGCCGAGTTCCACTGCGACGCCATCGCCTTCTCGTACAGCGAGATGAGCTGACCCCGCTCACGCTCGTACGACCAGGTGTACATGCGCGGGGCGTTGTCGACGATGAGCTTGACGGCCTCGTCGGCATCACCGGGGTCGATGCCGGTGCCGGTGGTGTGCTCGGTCATCGGCCCAGGGTAGGTCGGCCGGCCGGTGCGCCGGGTGCCGGACGCGAACTGGCCCGTGAGGTGATTCCCGACAGCGGGGACAGGCTTGGGTCAGGAACCTCGGGTCCGCACCGTGGTGCGGATGAGGTCTGAGCCCCTGTTGTTCACCTCACGGACCAATGACCACATCATCGCGCCGTCCGTCGTCGCCGGCAAGGGGCCGAAGGTCCCGATCAGTGTCGACCAAGGCCTCCCGTGCGCGCCGGCCGCGAGGCAATAGCATCGACATAGGTATGGACGCGTGGACGGACGGTGATGCCGCAGACGGCACCGGCCGGGTCGGCACGAGCGCGTTCGACACCCGTGATCCGGGCTCGATCGACACGAGCACGGAGGCCTTCGCCGTCCGCCTGTGCAACCTGTTGCGAGAGCGTCGACGCGCCGACGGGGCCCGACTGTCGGCGATCGCCCGTCGCAGCGGCGGTCGATTCTCCACCCGCGAGCTCCGGCGCGTCGAACGTGGCCGGCTCGACGTCGCCGACGCGGCCGAGCTCGCCGCGCTGTACGGTGCCGATCTCGCGGCCATCCTTCCTTCCCGCACACCGATCGAGGTCGACCCCGACGGTCGCGTCCGGACCGCGGGCGCGACGGAGGAGTTCACGCCGGGCGATCCCGACGCGATGCTCACGGCGTACCTCCGGCTGATCCGCCGGCTGCGCAACGCTGAACGCGATCCCGTCGTCGAGCTCCGGCGTGACGACATCGTCGTGCTCGCCGACGTGCTCGACGAACCGGGCGAGAGCGTCACCGACCGCCTCGGGGCGCTGATGGGGGCCACCCGGGTGCAGCGTCGGGTCATGGTCGGGCTGTTCGTCGCCGGTGCCGTCGTGGTCGGTCTCGCCGTGACGGCCGTGGCCACGACCTCCGGCGAGACGGTCACGTCGCCGACCCTCGACCCCGTCGACGAGCGCCCGGCACTCGACGAGACACCGTTCGACGAGGGCCAGCCCGAGGGGCCCGTCGCCGACCTCGGGACCGACGACGGTGGGCCCGTCCCGGAGGCCGGGGCCGACGTGGCGGAAGCGCCTGCTCCCGAAACGCTCTTCATCGACGAGCCGTGGTCGGCCTCGGTCGGTACGCCGGGCGGCATCGACGTGTCGCCGATCCCGGCGCCCGACCCGACACCCGGTCCTGCGGCGCCGGCGCCGGCCCCAACCCCGGGACCGGCCCCGGCACCATCCGATGAGGAGGACCCGCCGGAGGTCGCGGTCGGCGCCCCACCGGTACCCGGCGACCCGGCGCCCGTGGTCGATCCGGCTCCACCCGAGCCCACCCCCACCCAGCCGGCCCCGACCCAGCCGCCAGGGGATCCGCTCACGGACGAACCGCCGCCCTCGGGCGAGGGGGTCGGCACCGACGACGACGGCAACACCGTGGGCGTCGGTGCCCCGCCGGTGCCGGAACCCGCCGATCCGCTCCCCTCACCCTGAAGCGTCGGACGCCGCCTCACTGTCAGACGACGACGTTGACCATGCGGCCCGGGACGACGATGACCTTCTTGGGGGGTGCGCCACCGGTCGCCGCCGCCACCTTGTCGTCCGCGAGCGCCGCGGCTTCGACGGTCGCCGGGTCGGCGTCGGCGGCGACGGTGATCCGGCCGCGCACCTTGCCGTTCACCTGGACCGGGTACTCGACGGTGTCGTCGACGAGGAACGCCGGATCGGCGATCGGGAACGCCTCGTGGGTGATCGTCCCCGTGTGGCCCAGACGGCGCCACAGCTCCTCGGCGACGTGCGGCACGAGCGGGCCGAGCATGAGGACCATCGTGTCGGCGACCTCGCGCGGCGTCGCGTCGAGCTTGGTCACGTGGTTGTTGAGCTCGATCAGCCGGGCGATCGCCGTGTTGAACCGCAGCGCCTCCATCTCGGTGGCGACCACGTCGATCGTGCGGTGCATCGCCCGACGGGTCGCGTCGTCGGGTGGCGTGTCGACGACGACGAGCGCGCCGGTCTGCTCGTCGACGATGTTGCGCCACAGCCGCTGCAAGAAGCGGTACATGCCGACCACGTCGCGCGAGTCCCATGGTCGCGATGCGTCGAGCGGACCCATCGCCATCTCGTAGAGCCGCAGCGTGTCGGCACCGTACTGCTCGTACATCTCGTCGGGGGAGACCGCGTTCTTCAGGCTCTTGCCCATCTTGCCCCATTCACGGGTGACGGGTCGGCCGTCGTGCAGGAACTCGCCGTCGCGAGCCTCGACCTCGGCGGCCTCGACGTAGACGCCGCGCTCGTCGGTGTAGGCGTCGGCGAGGATGTAGCCCTGGTTGAACAGGCGGGCGAACGGCTCCTTCGAGGAGACGTGGCCGAGGTCGTACAGCACCTTGTGCCAGAACCGTGCGTACAGCAGGTGCAACACGGCGTGCTCCACACCGCCGACGTAGAGGTCGACCCCGCCCGGATGGTCGGGTCGCTCGTCGGTGCGTGGGCCCATCCAGTAGCGCTCGTTCTCCGGATCGACGAAGCACTGGTCGTTCGTCGGGTCCAGGTATCGCAACTCGTACCAGCACGAGCCGGCCCACTGCGGCATCACGTTCGTGTCCCGTCGGTAACGGCGGGGCCCGTCGCCGAGGTCCAGCTCCACGTCGGCCCAGCCGGAGAGCCGGTCGAGCGGGCTCTCGGGGTCGGAGTGCTCGTCGTCGGGATCGAAGGTGCGTGGCGAGAAGCTGTCGGTCTCGGGGAGCTCGACGGGCAGCTGGTGGTCGGGGAGACCATGCGGACGTCCATGCTCGTCGTACACGATCGGGAACGGTTCGCCCCAGTAGCGCTGGCGGCTGAACAACCAGTCACGCAACTTGTAGGTGATCGTGGCGGTGCCGTGGCCGTGCGCCTCGAGCCACTCGTTCGTGCGCTGCACCCCCTCGGCGACCGAGGCGACGCCGTTCAGGTCGAGCGTGGCGTTCGCCGAGTTCACGTACGGGGCGTCGCCGACGTAGGCCTCCGGCCACGCGTCGGTGTCGAGCGTGGGCTCGAGGCCGTGCTGCTCGAACCATGCATCGGGAGGCCGCTGGATCGCCGGGATCGGCAGATCGAACCGGCGGGCGAACTCGAAGTCGCGCTGGTCGCCGCAGGGCACGGCCATGATCGCACCGGTGCCGTACCCCATCAGCACGTAGTCCGCGATCCAGACCGGGATCTGCTCGCCGGTCACCGGGTTCGTGGCGGTCGAGCCGGTCGGCACACCGGTCTTCTCCCGGGTGTCGTCTTGACGGTCGACGTCCTTCTTGGCGGCAGCCCGGCGGCGGTAGTCCGCCACCGTATCGGCGTGCTCGGCCGTCGTGAGCACCTCCACGAGCGGGTGCTCGGGTGCGAGCACCATGAACGACGCACCGAACAGGGTGTCGGGGCGGGTCGTGAACACCGTGATCGGCCCGGCGGGGGAGTCGAAACGTACCTCGGCGCCGGGGCTCTTGCCGATCCAGTTGCGCTGCATCGTCACGATCGCGTCGGACCAGTCCAGAAGCTCGAGATCGTCGAGCAGTCGGTCGGCGTAGGCCGTGATGCGCATCATCCACTGGCGCATGTTGCGCTTGAAGACGGGGAAGTTGCCGCGGTCGCTGCGGCCGTCCGCGGTGACCTCCTCGTTGGCGACCACCGTGCCGAGGCCGGGGCACCAGTTCACCGGTGCGTCGCTGACGTATGCGAGGCGTTGCGCGTCGATCACGTCGCGCCGCTCGCCGTCGTCGAGATCCGACCAGCGGCGTCCGTCGGGCGTCGGCCGGACGCCGGACTCCAGCTCGGCGACCAGCTCTGCGATCGGTCGGGCGCGCTGCTGGTCGGCGTCGTACCACGACTCGAAGATCTGCAGGAAGATCCACTGCGTCCAGCGGTAGTACGCCGGATCGGTCGTGGAGATGCTCCGCCGTGGATCGTGCGACAGGCCGAGTCGGCGGAGCTGGCGCCGCATCGTGGCGATGTTCTCGTTCGTGGTGACCGCTGGGTGCTGGCCCGTCTGCACCGCGTACTGCTCGGCGGGCAGCCCGAAGGCGTCGAAGCCCATCGTGTACAGCACGTTGCGGCCGCGCATGCGCTGGTAGCGGCTGTACACGTCGGTGCCGATGTAGCCGAGCGGGTGCCCCACGTGCAGTCCGGCACCGGACGGATACGGGAACATGTCGAGGACGAACAGCTTGTCGCCGCGGGCGGCGACGGCATCCGGATCAGCGAGTGGGCCGGCCGGGTTCGGTGCCTCGAACGTGCCGTGGTCGTCCCACCAGTCCTGCCAGCGCAGCTCGATCTCCTGGGCCAGGGTCGCGGAGTAGCGGAATGGAGGGGTGTCGTCGGCCGGTGCCGCGCTGCTCGTCGTCTGCGTCATACCGGAGGAGCAGCCTACGGGGCCCGCCCGCCGGCCCGCGACCGGGATGCCCGACGGCGGAACACGTCGCTGTCCGCCAACGTGGCGGAGGGTGGGGTCGCGCCCGGTGCATCTGTCGTTGAGAGGGCGGTGGCGGTGGTCGGGCAGTAGCGTTCGGGCCATGGATGGGCAGATGTCCACGATCGACCGGCTCGAACAGGCCGCCGACCGCGAGGCCGGCGTACGGTTCGTCGGCACGTCGGTGATGGGCGACGCCGGCCCGGTGCGGGTCCCGTGGCGCGAGATCCACGACGAGGCGCGAGCCGTCGGCGCGGCGCTGCAGGCCCGTGGACTCCTGCCCGGCGATCACGTGGCAGTGCTCGGTCCCACCAGCCGCGATCTGATGACGATCGTCCGTGGCTGCTGGCTCGCCGGTGTCGCCTCGATGGTGCTGCCGCTGCCGATGCGCATGGGATCACTCGAGGCGTTCATCGAGGGCACCCGGGCGCGGATCCGGCACGGTGACGCCAAGCTCGTCCTGATCGACGACCAACTCGCCGGCTTCTACGAGGCCGCACCTGGCGATCCGCCGATCGAGCCGATGCGCAGCGTGCTGCCCGGCGCCCCGAACGTGCCGAGCGGCGAGCGCCTCGAGCTGCCCGAACCCGATCCCGAGCGGCTCGTCATCCTGCAGTACACGAGCGGCTCCACGAGCGAGCCGAAGGGGGTGATGATCCCCGATCGCGTGCTGTCGGCGAACATCGACGCGTGCTGCGAGGCGGCCGAGCTCGCCGATGGCGACGTGATGGTCTCGTGGCTGCCGCTGTACCACGACATGGGGCTCGTCGGTTTCCTCGCCCTGCCGATGACCAAGGGGGTCGACCTCGTCCAGGCCGCGCCGCAGGACTTCCTGGCCCACCCCGGCAACTGGATGCAGTGGATCTCCGACGGGCGGGGGACGGCCACGGCCGGGCCGAACTTCTCCTGGGTGCTGGCCACCCGGGCGCTCCGGCGGGCCCGCGACCTCGATCTGTCGTCGCTCACGCTCGCGCTGAGTGGCGCCGAACCCGTCGACCCCAAGGCGGTCGACGCCTTCGTGGCCGCGGCCGAACCGTTCGGCTTCCGGTCCGGCGCCGTGTTCCCGGCGTTCGGGATGGCCGAGGTCGCGATCGGGGGGACGTTCCCGAGGCGGGGCGCCGGCTTGGTGTGCGACACCGTCGACCGCGAGGTGCTCGAGCGCGACCGCGTCGCCAAGCCGGTCGAGGTGACCGACCCCGACGACTTCGCCGTGCGCGCTCGGCGGTTGCCCCTGCTCGGCACGGCGGTGCCGGGTCTGGAGATGAAGGTCGTCCATCCCGACACCTATGAGGAGCTGCCCGAGCGCCACGTCGGCGAGCTGCTGCTGCGGGGCACGTCGGTGACGCCCGGTTACTACAAGCGCCCCGACGCCACCGCGGCGTTGTTCCGCGACGGGTGGCTGTGCACGGGTGACCTGGCGTACCTGCTCGACGGCCAGCTCGTGCTGTGCGGCCGCATCAAGGACGTCATCATCGTCGGTGGGCGCAACGTGTTCCCCGAGGACATCGAACGGGCGGTCGGTGGCCTCGAGGGCGTCCGCGCCGGCAACGTGATCGCGTTCGGCATGGAGGGCTACAAGGGGAAAGAGAGCGTCGTCGTGGTCGCCGAGGTGCGTGCCGACGACTCCGAACTGGTTCGTGAGGCGATCCACCACCGGACGCTCGAGGTGTGCGGCATCCCGCCGCGCGACGTGATGCTCGTGCAGCCCGGCACCCTGCCGAAGACCTCGTCGGGCAAGCTCCAGCGTGCGAGGTGCCGCGAGGAGTACCTCGACGAGACCCTCGTGCTCCTCTGACGACCCCGCCCACCCCGCCCATCCCCGCTCGCACAGCCCCGCCCATCCCCGCTCGCACATCTGCAGCGGAGCGACACAGA
>SKSP01000056.1 GCA_007122945.1 Ilumatobacteraceae bacterium
GTCGCGGTCGCGGCGCCCGGGCACCACGCCGTCGCGCCGCTCGCCCCTGATTCGCAGCTCGCCGGCCGCGACGAGCTGCTCCCGAACCTCGACGCGCTCGACGCCACCGGTGGCTATGTGGTCGTGTCGGGCACCGCCCCGGCCGCGGCCCTCGTCGCCGGCACGGTCGCGTCGGTGCTCGAGGTCGCCCCCGGTCTCACCGCCGACGAGGTCGCCGACCTGTTGCGGTCGACGGCCGTCACCGACGCCGACACGGGCGACGTCCTCCCCGCGGCACCCGACCCGGCATGGGGGGCCGGCAAGCTCGACGTCACCGCCGCGGTGACCGCGGCCGCCGACGTCGCGAACCGCTGACCGCCCGATTCCGTGGTGGATCCTGTTCGCCCAGCAAACGCGCGCGTCGTCAGAACCGGGGTCGGGGGCGGGTGAGTCAGTCGGACCAGACGATGCGGTGCTTGCCGGTGGACTTGGCGGCGAGCAGGGCGGCGTCGGCGCGCTCGACGAGCGCCTCGCCGGTGACGCCACCGGTCGCCAGCTCGGTGCCGGTCGCGGTGGCGACCCCGACGCTCATCCCGATGGGGACGGACACGTCGCCGAGGCCGATCGGGGAGTCGAACGCCGTCAGCAAGCGCTCGGCGAGCGCGCCGACGGCGGCGCGCTCCGAGGTCCGGGTGACCACGACGAACTCGTCGCCGCCGACGCGTGCCACGACGTCGTCGGTGCGCAGGCGGGCCCGCATCCGGTCGGCGGCGATCCGCAGCGCCCGATCGCCGGTCGGATGACCGTGGAGGTCGTTGACCTGCTTGAAGTGGTCCAGATCACAGAACAGCACGCCGACGATCTCGGTCGTGGGGCGCCGGGCGACGTCCTGGAAGTGCTCGCTCAGCGCGAGTCGGTTCGGCAGCCCGGTGACGGCGTCGAGGCGCGCCGCCCGCCGGAGCTCCTGGCGCGAGTGGGCCGAGCGGATGGCCAAGCCGACCAACCCGCGGATGCGATCGAGTCGGCGGAACACGTTCAGCCGGGGCCGGCCCGCGGCACGCCGCCACAGCACGACCACGCTGCGTCCCATGGCCGGATCGAGGGCGTCGCCGTCGGCGGCCACCTCGATCGGGAGCGCCCAGCAGGCGACGGCGCCGGCGGCCTCCGCGGCCTCGCGCAACGTCGGATCGAGCGCGGAGAGATCGTGGTCGGCGACGGACTCGCCGGTCGTCAACCGGACGTGCCACGGTGATCGTCCGTCCTCGACCGCCGGCAGGGGATCGCCGTCGAGGGTGGGGGCGTCCGGGGAGGCGGCGACGGTGGCGAACCTCCGACCGTCCCACCCGAGTCCGATCACCGGCATCGAGTAGGGCGACTCGACCCCGATCAGCCGGACGATCGACGTCATCACCTCGTCGAGCGGCGCGTCGGCGACGATCCGCTCGATCGCCTCGTACAGCGAGCTCATCGGCCCGCTGGTGGTCACCGTCAGCACGATGCCCGGCAACGACGCGGGCGACGGGACGCGTCGGACCTCGCACGGCACCGTGTGCCCGTCGCGGTGCTGCAGGTCGAGCGGGAGCGGCGGGCCGATCCAGCCGGTGTCGAGACGTCCCGGTGACGAGTACTCGCCGAACGCCTCGAGGGCCATCTCGAGCGATGCGGGCGCCAACACGTCGGTGATCGACCGGCCGACGTAGTCGTCGTACTCGAGGCCGACGATCTCTGCCGCCGAGCGGCTCGCCCACCGGATCGTCCCCTCCAGGTCGATCACCACGTAGGGCTCGGGGCTGTCCTCGACGATCCTGCGGAAGAACGCGTCGTCGAACGCGTCCCGGAACGCCGCGTCCGCCGGGTTCCCGTCCGCTGGGTTCCCGTCCGTCATGCCGCTGACCTCACGCGCCGCTGTCGCGCATCGACCGCTCGAGGGGTGCACCGTCGTGATCGCCGAGTACGCAGAGGATCTCGCGGTCCTCGTCGTCGTTCCAGCCGTCGAGCGTCGGGACCATCCAGGTGTGGAACAAGCCGGAGTCGAACGGGTTGTTGCCGACGTACGGCTCGAACGCGGCGAGACACACCCGTTGGGCGTGCTCCTCGAGCTCGGAGAAGCCGGGGTAGACGTCGGCCGGATGGTCCTCGACCGCGTAGATCTCGTGGGTGTGGGGGACGTCGCAGTCGACCACCGGCAGCTCGGTCACCTCCGCCCCGACCTCGTCGTCGAACTTGAGACACGTGCCCGGGCCGGATTCGCCGAGCCCGAGCGGGTCCTCCGCGGTGGGTTCGTTCGGGTCGGGGTCGCTGCTGCACGCGACGCCGAGGCCCATCACGGCGATCAGCGCCGTCGCGCCGATGGTTCGGGTCGAGCATCGACCGAGACGGATCGGCGCGCACCCGCGCGAGCGCCGGGAACGGGATGTCGTCTGGGTGCCGATGCGCAGAATCTACCCGGCCGGTGGGGCTCGTCGAGGCCGCGTCCGCACCCCCCTCATGGAGTACAGTCGCGCCGTGGCCCGTGATCGAGCGGGGCCGGATCGTTCGCGCGTGGGGAGGCGGTGTGCTCGACCTGATCGACGAGAGCATCGAGGCGTTCTTCCGAGCGACCGTGCCCCTCGGTGCCACCGACGTCGACGTGTCGTTCGAGCCGCCCGAGCGCGACTGGTCCTCCAAGCTGAACCGGCCCACCGTCAACGCGTTCTTGTGGGACATCCGTCGCGGTGGCAGCCGGTCCAAGAGCGGGATGGACACGTTCGAGCGCAACGGCGAGGTCGTGCGCCGGATGGCCCTGCCCGCCATCGAGCTCCGCTACGTGGTGACGGCGTGGACGTCCGACCACGGCGACGAGCGGGCGTTGCTCGCCGGACTGATGCGCACGATCCTGGCGCACGGACGGATCCCAGAGGACTACCTCGCCGACTCCCTCGTCGGGCTGGGCGCGCCGGAGATCTTCATGGCGCGGTCCGGCGAGGAGCACGTCGACGTCTTCCGCGCGCTCGACGGCCAGCTGAAGCCCGGCATCAACATGATCGTGCACACCAAGGTCGACACCGGCGTCGTCGTCCCCGCCGGCCCGCCCACCGGCGGAGTCGACCTGGCCACGTCCGACCGGACGGGCACGGCGCGCTCCGAGACGCGCAAGGTGGCCGGGGAGATCCTCGATCCCGACGCGGTCGGAGCGGCGGTCCGTTCGCCGAGTGGCGGCACCACGGTCAACACGGCCGGACAGTTCCTCGTCCGGGCCCGCCCGGGCGACGAGGTCGTGATCGAGACCGATCCGCCACGCACCGTCACCGTTCCCGAGACCGGTGGGATCCGCGTCACGTGACGGCCGGGTCATGAGGATCAGGTCGTGAGGATCAGGTCGTGAGGTTCGGGTCGTGAGGATCGGGTCGTGAGGACCGAGCTGGGCGTCACCCACCTCTCGGTCGACCCCGGGAGCCCGGCGCGCATCGAGATCGAGGTCACCAACGTCTCAGAGGTCATCGACGGGGTCACCGCGATCGTCGACGGGATCGACCAGACGTGGATCCGCTTCGACTCGCCCGTCGTCTCGCTGTTCCCCGGTGTCACCACCACGATCGGGTTCACGATCGACCTGCCCCCGACCTGCCCTGCCGGCGACTACCTCGTCGTCGTCCGGGTCGTGTCGACGATCGATCCGGAACGCCAGACCGTCCACGACTTCTGGATCAGCGTCGCGGCCGTCGTCGGCTTCGGACTCGAACTGCGTCCACGCGTGATCACGGCCGGGTCGTCGGCTGCCATCGAGGCGACGATCGTGAACGAGGGCAACGTCGATGCGCCGGTGTTCGTCACCGCCATCGACCGCACACGCGAGGCCGACTGCGTCGTCGAACCGCCCGAGGTGGTCGTCCCCGAAGGCGGTGAGGCGAGGGTCGGCATCCAGATGCGCGGCCCGCGCCCGTGGTTCGGCCAGGCGCCGATCCGCACGATCGTCGTCACCGCGATCCACGACGACGTCGAGGTCGAGGAACTGGCGACGTTCACCCAGAAGCCACGGATCGCCCGTGGCGTCGTGACCGCGCTCATCCTCGCCGGCATCGTCGCGCTGTGGGCGACGATCTTCCTGCTCGTGGTGGCCGCGCTGGGGTCGGGAGACGACCCGGCAAAGGCGACCGCCACCGACTTCAACACCGGGGGAGCGGCGAACGTGGCCCTGGCGGCGATCGCCGGGACGACCGAGGGCCAGGTGTTCGCGTCGACGACCGGCGAGGGCATCCCGCGCATCACCGTCGAGGCGTTCCGCGTCCGCCAGACCGGTGAACTGCTCGCCTCCGGGTCGGCGGCCACCGACGACGACGGCGCGTACTCGTTGTCGAGCCTCATCCCCGGCACGTACGTGCTGCGCTTCAGCGCCGAGGGCTACGACGACATCTGGTACCCGTCGGGCGCGAGCGCGGAGGAGGCCGCCGCGATCCCCGTCGGCCCGACCGAGACCGTCAGCGGGCTCGACGTCGTGCTGACCGGCGAGCCGGGCGCGTTCGTCGGCGCGATCACCGTGCCCGAGACCGTCCAGGCCGCGCCGACGCTGACGGTCACGGCGACGTTGCTCGACGGCGACGGCGACCCGGACGCGGACGGCGATGCGGCCGGCGACGTGGCGACGTTCACCCAGCAGACCGAGGCCGACATCCGTCTCGAAGGCCTGCCGACACCGGGCACCTACCGGATCCGCGTCGAGGGTGCCGACTTCGAGCCGCAGGTGTTCGAGGAATCGCTCGAGGGCGGCGAGGTCAAGGTGCTCAACACCGTGCGGATGGGGGCTGCGCTGGGCAGCATCTCGGGCGTGGCCGTCGACGCCGACGGGCAGCCACTCGGCAACGTCGTCGTCACCGTGAGCGGCGGCGACGTCGAACGCGAGGTCACCACCCCGACGAGCGGCAACGTCGGGCAGTTCCAGGTGATCGGGCTCGAGACCCCCAACACCTACGTGCTGACCTTCGAGCTCGACGGCTACAGCGGACAGACGATCGCCCTCGACGTGCTGGCCGGCGAGGACCGCACCGGGATCACCGCCCTGTTGATCGGCGGCCTCGGCTCGGTGTCGGGCACGGTGCGCGACACCGACGGAAACCCGCTCGGCGACGTCGACGTCGCCGTCGCCGGCAACGAGTTCGAGGCGTCGACCACGACCCTCACCGCGGGCGACGACGGCGGCGGGGTCGGCTCGTACTCGATCAGCGGCATCCCGGTGCCGGGGGTCTACACGCTCACGTTCGACGCCGACGGGTTCGTCGCCGAGACGCTCGAGGTCGGGTTCCTCGCCGCCGGGCCCGCGCCCCCGACCGACGTCGTGCTGCGGTCCGACGTCGGCGAGATCAGCGGCACCGTCAGCGGCGGTGGCATCCCGCTCGGCGACGTCCGGGTCGAGCTCAGCGACGGTGTCGCCGTGCGCTCCACCTCGACCGCGACGGCACCCGCGGGCGCGTTCCGCTTCGACACCGTCGTGCCCGGTACCTACACGCTGCGCGTCGAGGCCGAGGGGTTCGCCGAGCGCGTCGTGCTGGTGCGCGTCGCCGAGGGCGAGGCCATCGGGCGCGACATCGACCTGGTCCCCGCCCCGACGGTCGGCGTCACCGCGCCTCCCGCACCGCCGGCGGAGGAGAGCTGACCGTGCACGTCTCCGCCACCCCGTCGCTGATCGAGGTCGACGCCGGCCAGATCGCCACGTTCCACGTCGCGATCACCAACACCTCCGTCGCGATCGACGCCTATCAGGTGCAGGTGTTCGGCGTCGACCCGACCTGGGTGGCGACGACGCCCGAGCGCGTCTCGATGTTCCCCGGCGACGTCGAGACCGTCGAGGTCACGGTGTCGCTGCCGGAGGACTATCCCGCCGCGCCGCGTCCATTGGGCATCAACGTCGTCGCCGAGAGCGACCCGACCGAGTTCGCGCTCGCGCAGGTGACGCTCGACGTGCAGCCGAGCAGCCGCCCGTCGGTGTCCGTCGACCCGGTCGTCGTGACGGGCGGCAAGGAGGCCGTGTACGGCCTCGTCGTGGCGAACGAGGGCAACGCGCCGATGCTGGCGCGCGCGGTCGCGACCGATCCCGAGGACCTCGCCGAGTTCCGGTTCGAGCCGCCCGAGGTGACGGTCCCGCCCGGTCGCAGCCAGATCATCCGCACGATCGCCGCCGGTGGCCGCAACTGGTTCGGTCAGCCGCGCGCCCGCGTGTTCGAGGTCGGCGTCGACGCCGACGGCGAGCGCGCCGAGGCGGTCGCCACGTTCATCCAGAAGCCGCGCGTCAGTCGGTGGCTCCTGTCGCTGCTCGGTCTGCTGCTCGCCGCGGCGGTGTTCGCCGCGGTGCTCAGCCGCACGTTCGACCGGGTGGTCGAGGAGGCATCGGTCGACGGGCGCATCATCGAGCAGGCGCTGACCCGCGAGGAGGCCGGCGGGGTCGTGGTCCCGGTCAACCCGGCCGGCATCACCGGCAACGTCGTCTCGGCGAGCACCGGTACCGGCGTCTCGGGCGTCCAGGCCGAACTGTTCCTCGCCGGCGACACCGAGGTCCCCATCGCGAGCGCCGCCACCGACGGCGACGGTGCCTTCACGTTCGCTCGGCTCGGCCAGGGCACGTTCAAGCTCCGCTTCAGCGGCGCCGGCTTCGACAGCATCTGGTACGACGGGAGCCGGACCCCGGCCGACGCCACCGAGATCGAGACGACGCTCGGGGACGTGGTCGCGTTGGACGACTTCGCGCTCGGGGCGCGCCCCGGGTCGATCAGCGGCACGGTGGTCGGCGACGATCCCGTCGGCGCGCTCGTCACGCTCACGGTGCCCGGTCAACTCGACCCGGACACGCCCGCGCAGGTCGCGGCCGTCGAGGCGTCCGCCGACGGCTCGTTCGTGTTCGAGGAGGTCCCGTCGCCCGCGGTGTACCGGCTCGACGTGACCAAACCCGGGTTCGCGACGGAGTCGCGCGAGGTGGTGCTCCGGCCGGCGCAGGAGCTCAGCGGGATCGAGGTGGTGCTCCGCGCCGGCGACGGCGTCATCTCGGGCACGGTCGCCTCGTCGGCCGGCCCACTCGGTGGCGCGACGGTCGAGGCGACCGACGGCACGCTCACGGTCACGACGGTGACGCTCACCGACGGCGACGTCGGCGCGTTCGCGCTGCGCAACCTGCCGACACCGGGCCGCTACACGGTGACGGTGAGCCGCGACGGCTTCGCGTCGGAGTCGCGCAGCGTCGCGCTGGGGACGGCCGAGTCGGCGACCGGCTTCAGCGTCACCCTCACCGAGGCGCTCGGCGCGATCCGTGGCACGGCGTTCGTCGACGGCGAGGGACCCGCCGGTGGTGTGACGGTCTCGGTGACGGGCGGCGACGTCGAACGGGAGACGATCACCATCTCCCAGGGCGACGTCGGCACCTACCAGTTCGCCCAACTCCCGATTCCGGGCACCTACACGGTGACCTTCTCCGCCGAGGGGCTCGTCAGCCAGGTCCGTCTCGTCGATCTCGATGCTCGTCTCGGAGCGGTCGAGGCGAACGCCGTCGATGCGACGTTGCAGCGCGATCGTGCGATCGTGCGGGGCGTGGTGCGCGGGCCGGACGGTGCTCCGGTCCCGCGCGCGACCGTGGTGCTGAGCGACGCGACCGAGGACGCCACGTTCCTCACCGCGGACGACCCGACCGGCGAGTTCGAGTTCGTCGGCGTCGAGCCGGGGGCGTACACGCTGACCGCCAGCCGGCCGGGGACGACACCGGTCGTGGTGCTCGTCAACGTCCTCGCCAGTCAGGTCGAGAC
>SKSP01000522.1 GCA_007122945.1 Ilumatobacteraceae bacterium
CTCGTCGGTCGTCTCGTCGGTGCCGATGGCGTCCGGGGTGGTGTCAGGGGAAGTGGTCATGTGCGTGGGTCCTTTCGAGGAATCACCAGTGGGGACTGTCCGGTGTCCGCGCCGGGCCCTTGGTGTATCACGTCGTGGACGTGCACGTTCGTCACCCGCCCCCTCGGCGTGGCATCGGTGCGGACGACGTGGCCGGTTGGGGGCGGCCGGTCCGCCGGGCCGGTCGCGGCGTGACGCCTACAGGTAGTAGCCGAAGACGTCGACGAGGAAGTGGGTGCTGCCGGTCTGGTCGCCGCAGTACACCCGGATCTCGCGGTCCGCGTTGATCGGGACGGTGATCGAGTTGGCGATCTGGAGCTCGTCGGCACCCCAGTTCAACACCGAGGTCTGCGTCACCTCGCTGTCGCCGGACGTCACCGCCAGGAAGTTCTCGGCGGTGGGGTTGGCGGCGGTGAGGTTGATCTGCACCGCCGTCGCGCCCTCCGGCACGGCGTCTTCCAAGATCACGCTGCCGCCGCCGTCGTGGCCGTTCGCGACGCTGATCACGCGGTTCGTGTTCGGCGCGAGCATCTCGCCGCCGTCGGGCGAGAAGCCGGCCTGGCGGGAGTCGTAGGCGCGCTGCGGGTCGATCGCATGGAACGCGCCGGCGCCGCTGGCTGCTGCCGACAGCGAGACCCAGTCGACCGTGTCCGGTTCCTCACCCTCGATCGAGTACCACAACGTGTAGTCGGCGTCGACGTACAACTCGCCCGGGGTGTGCTGGCCCGCGCTGGGGCCGCTCTGCTCGCCGGGTTCGAAGCGCACCTGCGCACCGCTGCCGGCGTTCACGAAGAGGGCGATCGGAACCGGATCGGTGTCGGTCGCGGCCTCGCCGGCGAGGTTGACGGCGACGACGCCGTAACCGAGGGACGTGGCCGCGGAACCGAGCAGCCCGTTGACGACCAGCTCGTTGCCGTACCCGCCGATGAAGGCGGGGAACCTCCTGGGGCTCGGGGGGACACCCGGGCCCTCGGGCACCGGGATGGCGTCGCCGACGCCGAGCACGCTCAGGCCATCGTCGCCGTAGGCCGGCCCGTCGTAGACCAGCGTCGTCGGGGACTGGCTCGTGTTGTTGTCCTCCTGGGTGGCGCCATCGCCGAGGAGCAACGGGTCGCCGTCTTCGGCCGAGGCCGTCTTGCCGAAGGCGGCGACACCGGCGGCGGCACCGCCACCGGCGATCAGCGCTCGCAGGGCGTTGCGTCGTGTGCGTGACGTCTCGTCGGTCGGTTCGTCGGTGTCGGGGAGGTTGTCAGGGGAGATGGCCATGTGCGTGGGTCCTTTCGGGATCACCAGTGGGGACCGTCCGGTGTCCGCGCCCGGGCCACCGGTGTATCACGCTCCGGACGTGAAGGTTCGTCGCCCGCCCCCTCGGCGTAGCATCGGTGCCATGCCGATGCGGACGGAGTGCAAGAACTTCGAGAGCCGGAGCTACCCGAACGGCGACACCGTCCGGAAGTGCAGCCTCGATCTCGCCCCCGACGCACCGTGGCGGTGCCCCGAGCCGTGCCCGCGTTACGAGCGCCGGCTCGCCGACGTCGCCTGGACCCACGGCTCGCTCGTCCGGCCGCCGACCCCGCCCGAGCCCGCCGGTCTCGAAGACGGCACCGCCGCTGCATTGCTGGACGCCACCGAGGACATCATCAACGCCGCGAGCGACGAGGTCCGGGCCGAGCTGGCCGCCGAGCAGGCCCGCGCCGAGGAGGGCCGGTGGCAGGGGCTGAAACGTCGGTTCCGGCGTGGGAATTAACACTACGCGCATCGTAGAATTCCCTCCGTGCCCACGTTGACGGCCGCGACGCCCCTCCCCACCACCGACGAGGAGATCTGGCGCTACAGCCGGATCGGTGAGCTCGACCTCGACCGGTTCACGCCGACCGCCGCCGACACCGACGTTCGCGGTGGTGCCGGCATCGAGATCGACCACGCGGCGACGGGTGACGCGCTCGACGTGATCGGCCGCCTCACCGGCGACGCCGCGCCCGACGTGTTCGCCGCGCTCAACCTCGAGCACGCCTCGCCCACGCTGATCACCGTGCCGGCCGGCCGGGTGGTCGAGCAACCCGTCGTCGTCACCCACATGGTGCGCGGTTCCGACGAGGCGGTCTTCCCACGACTGGTGATCGACGCCGGTGCCGACAGCGAGATCACGGTCGTGGAGGTGTTCACGTCCGAGCCGGACTCAACCTCGCTCGTCGTCCCGGTCGTGCAGATCCGCGCCGGCCAGGCCGCCCGGGTCCGGTACCTCGCCGTCAACGAGCTCGGCGAGCGGGTCTGGTCGATCGGCCATCAGCAGGCCCTCGGCGAACGCGACTCGCAGCTGTTGGTCGCCACCGTCGCGCTCGGCGGCGACTACGCCCGGGTCCGCACTGATGTCCGGCTCAGCGGCGCGGGCGCGAGCGCGAAGCAGGTCGCCCTGTACTTCGCCGGCGGCACGCAGATGCACGACTTCCGCACGATCCAGGACCACGACGCGCCGCACACCCACAGCGACCTGCTGTTCAAGGGCGCCGTGCAGGATCACTCGCGGAGCGTGTACACGGGCCTGATCAAGATCCGCGAGCACGCCCGTGGCACCGCGGCGTTCCAGACCAACCGCAACCTCACGCTGTCGGAGGGCGCCTGGGCCGAGAGCGTGCCGAACCTCGAGATCGAGACGAACGACGTGAAGTGCAGCCATGCCTCCACCGTCGGCCCGATCGACGAGGAGCAGCGCTTCTACCTCGAGAGTCGTGGCGTGCCGCCGTCGGTCGCCGAACGTCTCGTCGTGCTCGGCTTCTTCGACGAGGTCCTGTCCCAACTCCCCGCCGGTGACCTCGCGACCGACCTGCGCGCCCGCGTCGCCGCCAAGCTCAGCATCGGAGACGATCCGCGATGACCCAGCCGTCCCCCGCCGCCACCGTCGTCGGCCCGCTCGACGAGTTCCCCGACGGCACCGCTCGCAAGGTCGACGTCGACGGCGTGCCCGTCGCGGTCGTCCGCATCGGCGACGACGTCTACGCGATCGGCGACACCTGCAGCCACCAGAACGTGTCGCTCTCGGAGGGTGAGGTGTGGTGCGACGAGCGCGAGATCGAGTGCCCGAAGCACTCCAGCACGTTCAGCCTCGAGACCGGCGTGCCGACCACCCTGCCGGCCACCCAACCGGTGCCGGTGTACGACGCCGCGGTGGTCGACGGCGACATCGTCGTGAGCCTCCGACCGAGCGACGACACGGAGGCGACCCGATGACCACGCTCGAGATCCGCGACCTGCACGCGACCGTCGGCGGCACCGAGATCCTGCGCGGCATCGATCTCACGGTGTCCTCGGGCGAGGTGCACGCCGTGATGGGCCCGAACGGCGCGGGCAAGAGCACGCTGTCGGCGGTCGTGATGGGCAAGCCCGGCTACACGGTCACGTCGGGGGCGGTGACGCTCGACGGCGTCGACGTCCTCGCGATGCCGCCGTGGGAGCGCGCCGTGGCCGGGCTCCACCTCGTGATGCAGTACCCGACCGAGGTGCCGGGCGTGCAGCTCCACGACGTGATGAGCGAGGCGTTCGCCGCCCGTGGCCGATCGGTCGACGGTCTCGACGAGTTGTTGCGGGCGGAGGCCGGCCGGATCAACTTCGACGAGCGGTTCCTCGACCGGGCGCTCAACGTCGACCTGTCGGGCGGCGAGAAGAAGCGCAACGAGACACTCCAGCTGGCGATGCTGCGACCGCGCATCGCGATCCTCGACGAGCTCGACTCGGGCCTCGACATCGACGCCCTGCGCGACTGCGCCCGTCGGGTGGAGGACCTCAGCAACGAGGCCGCCGACAGCGACCATCCCGAAGGCGGCCACGGCTCGCTCGGCGTGCTCATCATCACCCACTACAGCCGGGTCCTGTCGGAGCTGCCCCCCGACCACGTGCACATCCTCGTGAAGGGCCGCATCGTGGCGAGCGGCGGGCCCGAGCTCGCCGACCGGCTCGACGCCGAGGGCTACACCGCCTTCGCCCCCGAAGAGGACCTGAAGGTCGAGACCGGCGACGACCACGCCAAGCCCGTCGAGCGCCCCGGCTCCCTCGACGACCTGTTCGCCCTGTAGCCCGTTCCGTCCGCGCCGATCGACCGGAACCGGTCGATCGCGGCAGACGGTTCGATCAGATGGCGGCGCGGGCGCCGGGGTTGATCTCGCGCAAGCGGCGGATGCGCTCCTCGGTCTTGGGGTGCGTGCTGAACAGCTTCGCCACGTCGACGCCGCCGGTGCGCTTGTGGCTCGCCTCGGCGAGCGGGTTGTGGATGTAGGCCTGCGCCTGGGCGGGGGCGACCGCCATCGGCGTGCGGGCGGCGATCGTCTCGATGCGCTGGAGCGCCCGGGCGAGCGGCTCGCCGGTGCCGATCAGCTCGGCGGCGCCGCGGTCGGCCTCGAACTCGCGCGACCGCGAGATCGCCATCTGCATCAGGCCGGCGGCGATCGGTGCCAGGAGCGCCACGGCGAGCGCCCCGATCGGGCTCCCACCACGACCGCCGCCACGACCGAACATGGCGCCCCACATCGCGATCTGGGCGACGAAGGAGATCGCCGTGGCGATCGCCGCGGCGACCGACCCGATGAGGATGTCGCGGTGCTTGACGTGCATCAGCTCGTGCGCCATCACGCCGGCGACCTCCTCCGCGGGCAGGGCGCGCAGCAGGCCCTCGGTGGCGCACACCACGGCGTTGCGCGGGTTGCGGCCGGTGGCGAACGCGTTCGGCTGGGCCTGCGGCGCGATCGCGACCGTGGGCATCGGCAAGTTGGCCCGATCCGCGAGGGTCTGGATCATGCGGTACAGCTCGGGGGCCTCCGCCTCGGTGACGACCTTGGCCTTGGCCGACTTGAGGGCCAGCTTGTCGGAGAACCAGTACGAGCCGCCGACCATCACGAGGGCGAGCACGAGCCCGATGACCAGCGACGTGGAGCTGCCACCACCGAGCAGGCCCGCCACCGCGACGATGAGGCCGCCCATCCCGGCCAGCAGCACGGTGGTCTTCATCGTGTTCTTGAACATGCCCCCAGGATACCGACCCAGTGTCTGGGCGCGACGGTGACCTCCGGCCACGGCGCCCCGTCGTCACCCGTCGTCACCCGTCGTCACCCGCCGACGCCGTGGTGCACGGGTAGGGTGCCGGCGTGCTGCGACGACGCCGACGGGACGGGTCGAACGAGGACGGGTCGATCGAGATCTCGGGCCGGGTCGACGATCTGCTCCGTCTGCTGTTCCCCGGTGGCCTGGACGACTCGCAGCGGGGCCGGGTCGCGGCGATGCTCGGCGCCGACGATCCGTTCACCCCGAGCGCCGTGCGGCGGGTGCTCGGCGCGCTCGACCAGCAGTCCGCGCCGTCGCCGGTCGTGGTGCGCTTCGGCCCGGCCGATCTCGACGGGGTGGAGGTGGAGGTGGAGGGGTACGGGAGCGCCACGCTCCTGCTCGACCGGGCGGACGCCTCGGTGTCGGTCCAGATCCGCGACGACGGCAACTACGAGCCGTACCTGGCGGCCGTCCTCGACGACCTGCTCGACCCGGGCGATGTGTTCGTCGACGTCGGGGCGAACGTCGGCTACCACACCCTCCGCGCGGCCCTCTGCGTCGGGCCCGCTGGCCGGGTGATCGCCGTGGAGGCGAACCCCGAGAACGCCCGGCTGCTCGCACTGACGATCGCCGAGAACGGCGTCGATCACGTCGACCTGTGGCCGTTCGCCCTCGGCCGGGCGGTCGGCCACGCCCACTTCGGCGTCCACATCGGCTCCAACGGCGGGTTCGCCCCCGACGACATCGCTGCCGTCGCGTCGGGCCGGGGGACCGTGGCGCCGGTGCTCCCGCTCGACGCGCTCGGGCTCGAACGCGTCGACGTGATCAAGATCGACGTCGAGGGGGCCGAGCCGATGGTGGTCGAGGGCGCGCTCGGCACGATCGACCGCTGCCGGCCCGCCGTCGTGATGGAGCTGTCGTGCGAGATGACCCGCCGCGTGGGCGGCATCGAGCCCGAGGACCACCTCCGTCGCCTCACCGACCGCGGCTACCGACTCCACGTGATCGACCGCACGGGCCACCCCCCGATCGAGTTCGAGTCCCCCGCCGCCCTCCTCGCCACCTGGCCCGACCCGCTCCACCTCGACGACCTCCTCCTCCTCCCCGGGTAACTGAACCGGTTCCGGGGGGTCCCCACGTGACCAACTCGACGCGGAACCCCGGGGTTCGGGGCGGTGGGTCCCGCTGACTACGGTTGTGGACGTGAGCTGGGACGAGCGCGACGGCGCACTGCACCGGGAGTTCGAGTTCGGTGACTTCTCCGAGGCGTTCGGCTTCATGACGAGGGTGGCGCTGCTCGCCGAGCAGGCCGGGCACCATCCCGACTGGTCGAACTCGTGGAACACGGTCCGGATCTCCCTCACCTCGCACGACCAGGGGAACGTCGTGACCGACGCCGATCGCGAGCTCGCCGCCGCGATCGACCGGTTGCTCGATTGAGCACCGACCGCTTCCCGGGGTGGCGGGTCGTCACCGGCGCGTTCATCGTGCTGATGACGTCGTCGGGACTGGCGTTCTACGGCCTCGCCGTCTATCTCAACGCGTTCAGCCGCGAGCGCGAGTGGGACGTCGCCGCGATCTCGTTCGCCACCACGGTGTTCTTCTTCGTGAGCGGCGCGTTCGGCTTGATGGTGGCCCGCCTGATCGCCCGCTACGACCTGCGGTACGTGGTGGTCGGTGGCGGGTTCCTGGGTGGCGCCGCGCTCGCGGTGCTGGGGCAGGTCCAACAGCCCTGGCACCTGTACCTGCTCTACAGCGTCTTCGCGCTCGGGTTCGCCGGCGCCGGACTCGTCCCGATGACCACCGTGGTGACGCGCTGGTTCCACCGTCGACGCGGCGTCGCGCTGTCGGTCGCCTCGACGGGACTCTCGGCCGGTGGCGTGGTGGTGACGCCGCTCGCCAAGTGGTTGATCGACGAGCGGGGGCTCGAGGCGGGCACACCCATACTCGGGCTCGCGTTCGTGCTCGGCACGGTGCCGTTCGCGTTGTGGCTGATCCGACCGGACCCCGCGTCGGCCGGATGGATGCCCGACGGCGAGCGCTCGGTCGCGGGCGTGGTGATCGACGCACCGCGCGGCGTCCCGTTCGCCGAGGCGGCCAAGAGCCGGTTCTACGCCGCCGTCACGATCGGCTACGTGCTGGCACTCGGCTCGCAGGTGGGCGGCATCCAGCAGCTCGTGCGGCTCGCCGAGGAGCGCACCGACCGAACGACGGCGACGCTCGCGACGTTCTTCCTGGCCGGCACGTCGATCGTCGCCCGGCTCGTCGGCGGCCGCATCGTCGCGTACGTGCCGATGATGGGCTTCACGGCGATCCTCGCCGCGCTCCAGGCGGTCGCGCTGGTGGCGCTCGCCGTGTCGACCTCGACGTGGGCGTTGCTCGCCTCGATCATCCTGTTCGGCGCCACGGTCGGCAACATCCTGATGCTGCAACCACTCCTGATCGCCGAGCGGTTCGGCGTGGCCGACTACCCGCGCATCTACAGCCGCTCGCAGTTCTACTCGACGCTCGGTGTCGCGGGTGGCCCGCTGCTGCTCGGCTGGCTGCACGACCACGCCGGCGGGTATCGCACCTCGTACCTGGTGGCGGGCGCGTGTGCGCTGGCCGGCGCAGGCATCCTCGCCGTCGGCGGCCCCGCTACCGTGGACGACTCGTGAGCGACGACA